>CALLAV010000250.1 GCA_938001995.1 uncultured Amylibacter sp.
ATTGCATAACGTGCGAGCCGAAGCCGCCCACGGCGCCTTCCTCAATCGTGATTAGTGCTTCGTGGTTCTTGACCAGATCCATGATCAGCGCTTCATCGAGCGGTTTGGCAAAACGCGCATCTGCGATGGTGGGCTTAATACCTTTGCGGGCCAGCAATTCAGCCGCCTTTTCGCATTCTTGCAGGCGTGTCCCGAACGACAGAAGCGCAACGCGAGAGCCTTCTTGGATCATGCGACCTTTGCCGATTTCGATTGGGACGCCGTGTTCTGGTAGGTCGATGCCCACGCCCTCGCCCCTTGGGAAGCGGAAAGCGCTGGGGCGGTCGTCGATGGCGACAGCGGTGGCAACCATGTGAACGAGCTCTGCCTCATCCGCGGCGGCCATCACGACAAAGCCCGGCAGGTTGGAAAGGTATCCGATGTCAAAGCTACCTGCGTGGGTGGCTCCGTCAGCACCGACTAGGCCAGCGCGGTCGATGGCAAAACGGACTGGAAGGCGTTGGATGGCGACGTCGTGGACCACTTGGTCATAGCCGCGTTGCAGAAATGTAGAATAAAGCGTGCAGAACGGTTTGATGCCCCCAGCCGCCAATCCAGCAGAAAACGTAACTGCGTGTTGTTCCGCGATACCCACATCGAAGGTGCGATTGGGGAAGCGTTCGGCGAATTTGTTCAGGCCTGTGCCGTCTGGCATAGCGGCGGTAATCGCTGCGATTTTGGTGTCTTTCTCAGCCTCTTTTATTAGGCTTTGGGCGAAAACAGATGTGTAGCTTGGCGCATTTGAAGGCGACTTTTTCTGTTTGCCACTGACTACATCAAATTTTGCGACCCCGTGGTATTTGTCGGACGCCGCTTCGGCAGGGGCGTAGCCTTTGCCCTTTTTGGTGATCACATGGATCAGCATCGGCCCTGTGGCACGTTGTTTGACCGTGCGCAAAACGCTGAGCAGTTGGTCCATGTCGTGCCCGTCGATGGGGCCGAGGTAGGAGAAGCCGAGCTGTTCAAACAATGTGCCCCCGACCGTCATATGTTTGACCATATCTTTAGCCCTCTTCGCGCCGTCTTGGAACGGCGGCGGCAACAGAGACACGGCGCTTTTGGCGGCGGATTTGAGCTCTTGGAACGGTTCACCTGCATAGAGTTTAGACAAGTAGGCAGACATGGCGCCGACGGGCGGGGCAATTGACATTTCGTTGTCGTTGAGGATCACGAACAGACGTTTTTTCAGATGGCCAGCGTTGTTCATCGCCTCATACGCCATGCCTGCGGACATGGACCCATCACCGATCACAGCAATTGCATCGCCAAGCCCGTGTTCGGGCGCACCGCCCAAATCCCGTGCGGTGGCAAAGCCAAGTGCGGCTGAAATGGAGGTCGAAGAGTGTGCCGCGCCGAAGGGATCAAATGGGCTCTCAGAGCGTTTCGTGAACCCTGACAGGCCGTCAGCTTGGCGTAAGGTACGGATACGATCGCGACGCCCTGTTAGGATTTTGTGGGGGTAACATTGGTGGCCCACGTCCCAGATCAGGCGATCCTTTGGCGCGTCGAACACTGCATGTATGGCTGTGGTCAGTTCCACAACGCCCAGCCCAGCGCCCAGATGCCCACCCGTTTCGGAAACGGCAGAAATGGTTTCGGCACGCAATTCGTCCGCCACTTGGCGCAGCTGCGCATCGGAAAACTGTTTCAAGTCTTCTGGCGTGTTTACTTTGTCCAGCAGCGGAGTGTTTGGGCGGTCGGCCATAGGATGTTCCTTCTTCGACCCTTTAAATCACAAGTCGCGGTTCACAACGAAGTGCGCCACTTGCCGCAGTGCAGTCGCTTTATCGCCGAAACGGCCCAGCGCGTCACATGCCTCTTCTACCAAAGAGGTGGCATTTTTCTGGGCCTGTTCAAGACCCAACAACGACACAAAGGTGGCTTTCCCCGCATCTGCGTCCTTTTGCAGCCGTTTGCCTGCAACTTTGGCATCACCCAGCACATCAAGAACGTCATCTTGGATCTGAAAAGCGAGGCCAACGGCGGTGGAATATTCGATCAACTCGGTCCCTGCGTCTTGCGCCAGCATCGCGCCAGACTGGGCGGACCACTGGATTAAAGCACCCGTTTTGTTCGCCTGAAGGTGTTTGATTTCATCAAGTGTTAGGGGCGTGTCTGCTGTTTCAGCGGCGATATCGAGCATTTGGCCGAGGACCATGCCTTCAGCGCCAGAGGCCTTGGCAAGTGACGCGATCAAAGCAACGCGGACCTCTGCATTCGGAGAGGTTCTTGCATCTGCCAGAATTTCAAACGCGAGCGTTTGAAGCGCATCACCTGCCAGAACAGCAGTCGCTTCGTCCCATTTGATGTGGACGGTTGGTTTGCCGCGGCGCAGGTCGTCGTCATCCATGCAAGGCAGATCGTCGTGGACCAACGAATAGGCGTGCATACATTCAATTGCGGCCCCAGTGCGCAGCGCTTGTGCGGGGTCGATATCGTAGAGGCCCGCGCTTTCTACGGCGAGGAACGCACGCAACCGTTTTCCACCGTTCAAGGCGGCGTGGCGCATTGGGGCGGAGATGGGGTTGTCAGCGGCGCTCGGCAATATGGCCGAAAGCGTGTTTTCTGTTGCCGTAGCAACAGCAGTCAGTTTTTTGGCAAAGTCGTCCACGCTTACCCCTCGAACGGTTTCAGTCCGTCGGGCTTGCCTGCGGCGAGCGTGATTTGTGCGATTTTTTCTTCGGCTTCCGCCAACTTCTTTTCGCAGTGCTTTTTCAATTCTGCCCCGCGATCATACAACTTTATGCTGTCTTCAAGCGCCACTTGGCTGCTTTCCAACTGGCCCACGACCTTTTCCAATTCCGCCATCGCGGTTTCAAAGTTCATTTCGGAAACGGGTGTGTCAGCCATCAGCTTTGCTCCATCAATACAGTCACATGGGCCGCAACAGACGCAGCCAGCGCCTCCAGATCATATCCACCTTCGAGAGTCGAGACCACCCGTCCGTCGCAGTGTTTATCGGCAAAGTCGCACAAGGTTTTTGTGGCCCATGCGAAATCTGCTTCGGTGAAGTTGAGATTGGCCAAAGGGTCCGCTTGGTGCGCGTCAAAACCGGCAGAGATAAAAATCATTTGCGGTTGATGGGCCGCGAGTGCGGGTATAATTTCGCGTTCAAAAGCGTTGCGCAGGTCGATGCCATTGGCGTGCGGGTCGAGCGGGACGTTTAAAACGTTGCCATGCGCTCCTGTTTCGTTGGCTGCGCCCGTTCCAGGATAGAGTGGCATTTGGTGGCTGGACACGAACAGGATGCGGTCGTCGTTCCAGACGAGGTCTTGTGTGCCATTGCCGTGATGCACGTCAAAATCGACG
>CALLAV010000251.1 GCA_938001995.1 uncultured Amylibacter sp.
AGGCGCCCAACCATCACCGCGCCCGAGACCATACCGTTCCAGCCATTCAAATACCCAAGCCTGCGCCTTGGTCCGTGCCTCTGGCGTATCTACGGCGACAACATCATCCAACCACGCAAACCCGTGCAAATGCGTGCGTTGATCAGCGCCAAGGTTCATCACATCCCACGGGACGGTGTCTGGCTTTTCGTGAATACGTCCACGCACCAGATAATTCCCGCCGAGCATTTGCAAACCACGCGCCGCCTCACCGTAAGATCGCGGTTCTGGCTGTGACACAAACGCCGTAGCAGGCGAGGACAACCGAGCCATGCGAATGGCCACACGATCTGCCAAACGGGGCCAAACACGACGCAACCCGCGCCATGCCGCCATGGGGTAGTGCAGAACCTGTGATGCTCTGGTCATAGTGATGTAAGTGCCTGCTTGTTTTCACAACATATAGGGGGCAGCGCGCGCCCTGTCATCACCGCTTGTGCAACAACGCCATATAAAACCCATCCATGCCGCCCAGATCAGGCCAGTAATCAGGCCGCAAACGAATAGCACCCGGGCTGGCCTTCCACGCCGCATCTAAACCCAGCGCTGCAGCGTCCAGCTCTGCTTCAACCAAATCGCTGTCTTCCAAAAGACGCGCGATCTGCCGTTCGCCTTCTGCTTGGATGAGGGAACATGTGGCATAAACCATTTGCCCCTCTGGCTTTAACCAACCACTGGCACGTTTCAGCATGGCCTGTTGCAAACTCAGCAACGGTTTCAGATCAAGAGACGGGCGCACATAAGGCAGATCAGGATGCCGCCGGATGGTCCCTGTCGCGGAACAAGGCGCATCCAACAGGATCGCATCAAACGGCGCATCAGGCTCCCAGTCCATGGCGTTTGCCACTTCCATTCGCGGCTTGAACCCCATTCGCCGCGTGTTTTCCATCACACGGTGCATCCGCTCTGGCGACAGATCGAGCGCGGTAACATCGGCCCCTGCTGCACACAACTGCATCGTCTTACCACCAGGAGCGGCACAAAGGTCGAGAACGCGCTTCCCCTTAATATCCCCAAGCAAGCGCACAGGCATCGCAGCCGCTGCATCCTGAACCCACCAATCGCCGCTATCATACCCATCCAACGCAGAAATCTGTACGGACTTTCGCAATCGCAAACTGCCCGTTGGCAGAATCTCGGCCGCCAGCTTTTCTGCCCATTCTGCCGCTTTCGACGGCTCACGCAGCGACAAATCAAACGGCGGGCGCTCCAAATGTGCCCGCTCAATCGCGATGGTTCCGTCTTCCCCGAACGCCTTCACAATCGCGCCGCGCAGGGCCTTGGGCAATTGGGGAACGGGCAAATCCTGTAGGCTCTCAACATCGAGCGCGCCCAACTTGCGTCCCACTGCATTCACCATCCCGCCCAAATGCTTGGTCTTCGTGCTACCGCGCACGATCTCTACCGCTGCATTCACCGCCCCATGCGCAGGGATGCCATCCAGAACGATCTCCGCCGCGCACACCCGCAGCGCATTGAGCGCGCGAAGCGGCGGTTTGTGTTCCAGAAACCCGTCCAATATTGCATCAAGCCGCGGCATATGGCGTAGGGTCAAGGCCGCTAGGCTTTGCGCCCGCGCCCGATCCGGCGGTGCCAGCTTTGATATCGGACCATCTTCGCGCGCAATCGCATCACCCAACATCTGTTTGTCCATCAAAACCGCATGGATCAGCGCCACAGCGCCAAATCTGGCCGAAATCGTTGCAGTGTTCATGGAAACTCCTATCCGCGTGCCAACCTTGCCACGCCCCTCGTTGCGGCCTACTTAGACCACAAATAGGACACACACAAATGACCGATACCGAAAAAGCGAAAAAGCTGGCGGAGGCTGCAAAACGCGCCCTCGCCGAGGCACAAGCCCGCAAAAAATCCGAAAAAGACGCGGAGCTGCCACCTGAACTTGGCGGACGTGATGGCCCCGAACCCACCCGCTTTGGCGACTGGGAAAAGAAGGGCATCACATCAGATTTTTAATCGTCTGATAGCCCTAGCACGTCCAACATACTGTAAAGCCCGGGCCCTTTGTCCTGCCCCCAGAGCGCTGCTTTTAACGCGCCACGGGCAAACACGCCCCGATCCGTTGCGGCATGACGCAGGACAATCTGCTCCCCATCCGCCGCAAACATCACATCATGCTCGCCAATAATGTCGCCACCACGAATGGCCGTGAACCCGATGTCGCCGCGTTTACGCGCACCAGTGATCCCATCACGGCCACTGTCACGCACATCATTTAGGGCAACACCGCGCCCTTCAGCCGCTGCCTCACCTAACATCAACGCCGTACCGCTTGGCGCGTCCACCTTATGGCGATGATGCGCTTCAATCACCTCAATGTCGAAATCTGCATCCAGCGCCGCCGCTACTTTCTTGGTCAATTGCACCAGCAGGTTCACCCCAAGGCTCATGTTGCCCGCCTGCACGATTGGCGCGTGTCGTGCCGCAGCCCGCAACTTGTCCATATCCGCGTCTGTCATTCCCGTGGTCCCAACCACATGCACAGCGCGCGCCTGCGCACACAAAGCAGAATGGGCAACAGTTGCCGCAGGGGACGTGAACTCAATCACCGCTTGGGCCTTCGCGAAAACCTCGAGCGGATCATCAGACACGACAATGCCCATCTCGGACCCACCCATACAAACACCCAGATCCTGACCAACCCAGTCGTGCCCAGCGCGTTCCGTCACACCCGCAAGCGTACAGGCATCACTGTCCAGCACAGTCTTGATCAACATCTGCCCCATTCGGCCAGAAGCTCCTACAATCGCGATCGCGGGCAGATCAGTCATCTTTTCATCCTCTCAGAATTCGTCCTTCGGCTTTACCCCGCTGATGCGCGAAATCAAACCCCATCCGCGCCAAACCCATGTTGTATGCAGGCGTTTTCTGCCCTAAATGGTGCCTCAAAGGATACATCATGGCTAAAAACACGTTTTCATCCGCTGGCCCCAGCCAAAGACAGCTGCGCGTCGGCGAACTTATCCGCCGATCGTTAGCCGAAACGCTGGCCCGTGGCGACATCCACGACAGCGATCTTGCGCATGTGTCTGTGACCGTTGGCGAAGTCCGCGCCACACCTGACCTGCGCATGGCCATTGTACACGTCTCCCCGCTTGGTGGGATCAACGCGGATGTGGTAATTGCAGCATTGAACCGCAACAAACACGAGTTGCGCCGTGCTATTAACAAATCCATCACGTTGAAATATTCACCTGACCTGAAATTCGTCTACGACCAAACCTTCGATCACATGGACGAAACGCGGCGTTTGCTGGACCAAGCCAGCGTGAAACAGGACCTGCGCGAAGATGAAGACTAAGCTCGCCGCACTACTCCTATGTTTGGCTGGGGCAACGCAGGCCGCGGACTGTGTGGACGAAGACTACAAAGGCAACAGCTACACGAAATGCACAGTCGAAGTGGCCAGTTCCGATCTTCGGTTGTTCCTGTACAAACCAGACGGCAAACCCTACGGCCAATTCACCACGCTTGACCGTACCCTAATCAAACAAGGCAAGAAACTCGCTTTTGCCATGAACGCGGGCATGTATCACGAAAAACGCGACCCCGTCGGCCACTATGTCGAGAACGGCAAAGAATTGAAGGGCGTGGTTTCAAGCGCAGGGCCAGGAAACTTCGGCCTTTTGCCAAACGGTGTTCTTTGCATCAAAGACAACCACGCCTTTGTTTTGGAAACCACGGTGTTCAAGAAAAGCAAAGACTTGGGCTGTATCCACGCCACTCAGTCTGGCCCCATGCTCGTGATCAACGGCGAATTGCACCCCCGTTTCCTGCCTGACAGCACCTCGCGTTATATCCGCAACGGTGTTGGCAACACATCTGACAACGGCACAGCGGTTTTTGTGATTTCTAACAACACCGTCACCTTCCACGAATTTGGCAGCTACTTTCGCGACGCGCTCAAATTAAAAAATGCGCTCTATTTTGATGGTAACATCTCGCGCCTCTACGCCCCCTCTCTCAACCGATCCGATTTCGGCTTTCACACGCTTGGCCCTATCGTCGCAGTAATCGAGGACAACTAATGGGACGCAAGAAAAACGGCCGCAACATCTCGGGTTGGCTCGTGGTGGATAAACCCGCAGGCATGACCAGCACGGCAGTGGTAAACAAAGTCAAATGGGCGTTTACCGCCAACAAAGCAGGCCATGCAGGCACACTTGACCCAGACGCAACAGGCGTTTTGGCCGTGGCGTTGGGCGAGGCCACGAAAACGGTCCCCTACATCACTGATGCGCTGAAGGCCTACACCTTCACCGTCCGTCTCGGCCAAGCCACCAACACCGACGATGCTGAAGGCGAAGTCATCGCAGAGAGCGACGCTCGCCCCACAGACGTCGAAATCATCGCCGCTCTGCCCGCCTTTATCGGAGATATCCAACAGATCCCGCCTCAGTTTTCTGCCGTGAAGATCGACGGACAACGGGCTTACAAACTGGCCCGCGCAGGCGAAGACATCGAAATCGCGCCACGTGACCTTTATGTCGAAGACCTCAAATTCCTGTCACGCACGGATGCGGATCACGTAGAACTTGAACTCACCTGCGGCAAAGGCGGCTACGTCCGCTCCATCGCCCGCGATCTAGGCGAGGCCCTC
>CALLAV010000252.1 GCA_938001995.1 uncultured Amylibacter sp.
ACGCGCAAGCGACATATCCGTGGCAGTCGGCAGCCTTTTGAAGTGTTTCTTATCTTCTCCGGCAAACACGTCGGGAATAACTTTCAAATCAAAGCCAAACGTTCGCAGCGCATCAAAAATACGCAACTCATCCCGCCCAACCTCCTTTTGCACGCTTGTGTAACCCGCACTTTCCATACCTTGAAAAGCAGGCATTAAAACTGTGGGCGAGGCAGGAACGCTTGCTCGCAAGTTGGCTTGTCTGAAAATCACTTTGGGATCATCATTTCTGCGCTCGATCACCTCAATTTGCGTGCCACGAACGATTTTGGAAAATGACAGGCTTTTTGAAAACTCTCTTATAGCGGTTCCGCTGATCGGCGTGGCAGTCACCAAAACCAATGCGGTTTTGCCCGTGTCTGGCACAGAGATAATACAAGGCGATGGCCCACCGGCACACGCAGCGCCACTCGCGGTTTCAAACACCAACCCACCCGTTTTCGGTGCGTACTTACTCTTGTTTTGCACAATCGGAACAACCCGCACCCAATCCGCATGTCCCCCGATGAGCAAAGATTTACATGCAGCCTTACACGCTTCGGCGCCACTTTTTTGAACCAACTGCAGCTCAAAACTTCGTAACGTTTGCAAATCAACGTTTTGATGTATCTGCGCATCCAACAGCGCAGCCCGCGCTTTTTCGACCTCTCGGTTTCCTGCAATTTCTGGCCCAAACAGATAGGCCCCATACCCAATCGCCCCCAGCAAAAGACCCAAAAGGCCTCTGCGCTTATGCCCGCCAAACCCCAGCAAAACCATCGGCATTAAGGCAAGCATCGCGACAAAAATATTCACCACAGCCGCGGCCAAAATAAAGCCAACGCCAAGAGTTATAAAAGCAAAAGCCAAAACAAGATTTGGCACAGCAAACAGCGCTGTTGCACCACCGGCGAGAGCCAGCAAGATAAAATAGGTCACTAAACCAGAATGCTTTTTCATAATCAAAATCTCGTTTTCCATCAGAAAAAGGGACCAATATGGCCAGAGTTTGACCAAAGCAGCCCAATCCCCACACCTGGTGTCATTGTGCAACGCTCATTGAAACTTTGGCGATGCCAATGATATACAAGCGCAAAATCAGGCAGAGCATCCACCATGAACGAACTTCAAATCGCGTCCCTCTTGATCGTCCTTGCGGGCGCTTTCGGGGCCATAAATTATCTTGTGTTCAAACTGCCCAGCGCCATCGGCATCATGATTGTGGCGCTTTTGGCCTCGATCACTTTGATGGGGGCGGACGCGATTTTCCCCGCCCTCGGCATGCGCGCAACAGTCAAAACCTTTGTGATTGATCTGGAATTTTCCTCCGCCCTTTTGGAAGGCATGCTCGGCCTGTTGCTGTTTGCGGGTGCGTTGCATGTGAAACTCGGTGATTTACGCGAACAGGCGTGGGTGGTTTTGTTGATGGCCACCATTGGCGTCGGTCTCTCCACGGCCATTGTCGGGTTCACTTTCACCTATGCGCTTGGCATTCCGTTTATGATCGCGCTGGTGTTTGGTGCGTTGATATCTCCAACGGACCCTGTCGCGGTTCTTGGCGTGCTCCGCCAGGCAAACCTGCGCAAAAGCCTAGAGACAAAGATCGCAGGGGAAAGTCTGTTTAACGACGGTGTTGCCTATGTGGTGTTTCTGGTTCTGGTCGGCCTCGCGTTTCCCGCAGCAAATGCACATGGTGGCGCGGGATCGGACGCCACCTTCGCCTCTGTCGCCACCCTGTTTGCACAAGAAGCGCTTGGTGGTGCGGCCCTTGGCGGTATCCTTGGCTACCTCACATTCGCTGTCATGCGCCGCATCGACGACTACCCGTTGGAGGTCCTTCTGTCCCTCGGCCTCGCATTTGGTGGCTACCAACTCGCGGTTTACCTGCACCTCTCTGGCCCGATCATGGCCGTGGTCGCGGGCCTGTTTATCGGAGACGTCGGCGTGAAATACGGCATGTCCGAGGAAACCCGCAAATATCTAGACGCCTTCTGGTCCTTGATAGATGAAATTTTGAACGCCCTCCTATTCCTGCTCATCGGCGTCGAAGTCTTCGCAGTTGCCTTCAACATCGAAGCTCTCTGGGGTGGCGCACTTGCCATCGTCGTGGCGCTGTTCGCCCGCCTCATGGCCGTCACCGTACCGATCTACATGCTCAAACCTTTCCGCACCTTCCCCAGCGACGTGATCCCGATCATGACATGGGGCGGCCTCAAAGGCGGGATCTCGGTTGCGCTGGTGCTGTCCCTGCCAGAAAACGAATGGAAACCTTTGTTGCTGACGATGACCTATGTGGTCGTACTGTTCAGCATCATTGTTCAAGGGCTAACCATTGCCCCACTGGCACGGCGCTTGGGGCGGGAACCTGATTTGTTGTGAGTGGGCTTCTTATAAACGTTTGAACGAAGCGATCACACCACCCAATTGCTGCATTTCGTGGCCAGACATGCACAAATCAAATCGACGATGGGTCATTGCCATATCACCAGGCCCCAACTTTGACTCCCAAAGTTCTACATCGGTTGGAACACCCGCTGGTCGAGGATGCGGATATTTTCGTGTAACGTGCTTCACATACACTTTGGATAGATTCGCACCCTTCGCTGTACCAGCCACGCCCAACAAATCAATATCTGCCCCAGGGGATCCTGCGGGGACTTCGTAATACCCTTTGCCTGGCCCTACAAAATAGCCGCGCATTTTAGCGACGGATTCTGGTTCAATGTGCTCATCCTCATCCAGAGCATATGCCACGCAGTTGCGCGCTTCTACATCGACCTCTACCGTAATTTTGACGTAAGCTATATTCAGCCCCGGAAAGCTATCAGTAAGGTGGTCAATTTCAGTCTGATCCGGATTTCGAGGGGCCATAATGCAAGTCCATTAAGTTAAGTTTCGATTATCAACCTATGATGGCGGTAGGTGCAAAATAATTCAATAAAATTTGTCTTCCTTATTCTTCAAATGTTCGGGCAGCAGAATAACAAGGTCCTGTCTTAGGCAATACAATTGCGCACCTTTTCGAACTTTCAACCACCCTATCTATGCGCCCCAAGCACAACCCGTTTTCCCAATAGATTGTTGTAACTATTACTGAAAAATCGCATTGTTGCAGTGCAGCACAAACATTCTGCATCGCAGCAAACACAAGAGACACATAGGAAACCGAAAATGGCAGATTCAACATCCTTCATCCCAACAGGTGTGAAACGCCCGTCCCTCACTTGGGTCTCAGATGTGGGCGCAAATGTGCTTAATTCGCTTTCTATGGCGGTGCTACATATGCAAGTCAGCCGCATGAAAAGCGTCTTGCACCAGATGTCAGACACTCAACTTGAGCACATTGGCATCACCCGCAGCCAGATCAACGCTCATGCGGAATCGCTGATGGACGTCTAAAAATAGACATTCCAGATTTCACGCAACAGTCCATTCCTCTCAGAAAACTGCAGCATGAATTGATTGACGATCATCCTCCCAGATACCGTTAATCCAAGTCAGCCGCCTGTGTATTCACCTCCTCCCGAATGCACAGGCGTTTGCGTTTCAAAGGGCAGGGGTTCGTTACCGTTATCCTCTTGCACCTAGGCCCTCACCCGCTAAAACCCCCACATGGATCGCGCGACACCCACAATCATTGAACGCTGCGAGGCTGCGGGCCTGCGCATGACTGAACAGCGCCGTGTGATTGCTCGTGTTTTGCAAGACAGCACCGATCACCCCGATGTCGAAGAACTCTACGCGCGCGCCGCAGCGCAAGACGCCAGCATTTCTATCGCCACCGTCTATCGCACCGTCAAACTGTTCGAGGAATCGGGCATCCTTGACCGCCTCGAATTTGGCGATGGCCGCGCCCGTTATGAAGATGCAGAACGGGATCACCATGACCACCTGATCGACTTGACCTCAGGAAAGGTGATCGAATTTGTGGACCCCGAAATCGAAGAGCTGCAGGAACGCATCGCGGCCAAACTTGGCTATACCCTGCGGGGTCACAAACTGGAGCTGTATGGCGTCCCCACCGACAAAGTCCGGGACAAAAAGTGAGCCGCCCTCCCCCGTCTGACACACTCCGCGCCATCGGCCTCATGGTGC
>CALLAV010000253.1 GCA_938001995.1 uncultured Amylibacter sp.
GTCATCTGCGCCAATGTCGTCCGCTTCATAAAATCGAGCACATTGAGCCCGGACGAAAACCGCGCCGACCGCGCCGTTGGCAACACATGGTTTGGTCCCCCGATGTAATCACCAATCGCTTCTGGCGTCCACGCCCCAATGAAAATCGCACCTGCATGGCGGATCTTTTTGGAATAGGCTTCGGCGTCCCGCACGCATAATTCCAAATGCTCTGGTGCAATCCGATCCGACAGCATCGCCGCCTCATCCAGATCCTTTACCACAACGACAGCCCCGAAATCCCGCCAAGACGCCCGCGCAATGTCGCGCCGCTCCAACGTTTCGAGCGCGGCCTCAACAGCCGCCACAACGGCATCCCCAAACGCCGCATCATCCGTGATCAGGATCGACTGCGCACTTTCGTCGTGTTCGGCTTGCGATAGCAAATCCATCGCGATCCAGTCAGGGTTATTGTTCTTATCCGCGATCACCAAAATCTCGGACGGGCCAGCGATCATATCAATGCCAACGGTCCCATAGACCCGCCGCTTCGCCGCTGCCACAAACGCATTTCCGGGCCCCGTGATCTTATCCACCTTGGCTACCGTTTCCGTGCCATAGGCCATGGCGCCAATCGCCTGCGCCCCGCCGATACGGTAAACCGTTTCCACACCCGACAGCCGCGCGGCCAGCAACACCAGCGGGTTCACTTCTCCACGCGGCGTCGGTGCACAAATCACCAGATTCTCTACCCCAGCCACACTGGCAGGAATCGCATTCATCAAAACGCTCGACGGATAACTCGCCAGCCCACCTGGTACGTACAGGCCAGCAGCCTCAACAGGCGTCCAGCGCCAGCCAAGCTGCGCACCGCTATCGTCTGTCCACCACGCATCCTCTGGAACCTGCCGCTTGTGATAGGCCCGAATACGATCCGCCGCCAATTCCAACGCTTTGCGCTCCGCGCTCGGAACCGTCTCAATCGCAGCATCAATCTCTGCCGCAGTAAACGCCAACGTCTCCGCCGTCAGTTCCAGCTGATCAAACTTGGCCGTCAGTTCAATCACCGCCGCATCGCCACGGTTCTGCACATCCGCAAGGATATCCGCCACAACGGCATCTACATCCGCATCAGACTCCCGCTTCATATGCAGAAGGCCCTCAAACGTGGTGGCAAAATCAGAATCAGAACTGTTTAGAAAAATGGGCATATGATGTCTCCTGCGTTGGTCTTACCCGCGCACAGGCACAGGCTCAAGCAGGATGCGTCGGAACCTTACCAGAAGGCGCCTGATAGGGGCGTGTCACATCCTTTAGCGTGATCTCAACACATTCCACATCCAGCGCAATCGCACCGTCACCGGCAAGGGTTAGAACAACAGTTCCGGCACCTTCCTCACTTGCCTGAAAGGCTAAAGACAGAACAGAAATCACTTGCTCTTTGTCCTTCAAGTCCAAGCCAGAAGTCCGTACTTTTACCACGCTGTCAAACACCACAACCGCTTGCACCCGTTCCACAGGACGCTTGGACGCATTCGCCGCGTCCACATCTTCCCAACGGAACCGATTGGCAAGCATACCGAACCGTTGCTCACCCTGCTGAAACTGCATTTCGGACACAGGCAGAACGGCGTCTTGCAATACCGCCGAAATCGCCACCAAATCATCCGCATCCTGCGCCTTCAATCGCAGCGGTTTTTCTGCGCCGTCTTCAAATTTTGCGTCATCAACCATCAGTTTGAAACCCGTTCAATGTTTGCGCCGATCCCTTTAAATTTGCGTACAACTTTTTCATACCCACGGTCCAGATGGTACACACGGCTGACCACTGTTTCACCTTCAGCGGCAAGACCCGCGAGGATCATCGAAACAGACGCCCGTAGATCTGTCGCCATTACAGGCGCACCCTTCAATTGATCCACGCCATGCACCGTTGCTGTGCCGCCAGAAACCTCAATGTTTGCGCCCATCCGCGTCAGTTCTGGCGCGTGCATGAAGCGGTTCTCAAAGATCGTTTCTTCCAGCACCGATGTACCCTCTGCCGTACACAACAACGCCATCATCTGTGCTTGCAAATCTGTTGGGAAGCCTGGGAAAATCTCGGTCTTTACGTTCACCGCTTTGACCCGCGAGCCTTTGTTCTTCACCTTCAACCCTGTGTCGGTTTCTGTCACCGAAATATCCGCTTCTTCCAGCTTGTCACAGAACGCTTCCAACAGGTTCCGCCGACCTCCGATCAACTCCACTTCACCGCCCGCGATCGCAGGGGCGAGCATGTAGGTGCCAAGTTCAATCCGATCCGTCACAACAGGATGCGTCGCACCATGCAAGCGATCCACGCCTTGGATCTCAATACGGCTGGTGCCTTCGCCTTCAATCTGTGCGCCCATCTTGCGCAGGCATTCCGCCAAATCCACGATCTCTGGCTCTTTCGCTGCGTTCTCGATCACAGTCGTGCCTTTGGCCAACGTCGCTGCCATCAAAATATTCTCGGTCGCGCCAACAGACGCAAACCGCAGTGGCACAACTGCACCCTTTAGCCCGCCATTCGTCTTGGCGTGCAGATACCCGTCTTTCAATTCAATCGTTGCGCCCATCTTTTCCAGCGCATCCGTATGGATATCCATCGGTCGCGCACCAATCGCACAACCGCCTGGCAGGGACACAACCGCATGACCCATCCGTGCCAGCATCGGCCCCAGAACAAGGTTCGACGCCCGCATTTTGCGCACGATGTCGTAATGCGCCACGTGATTGGTGATCTCTTTCGTGCCGAGTGCCTGAACCGTGCCGTCCTGCAAACCCGCAACTTCCGTCCCGAGCGACGCCAGCAATTCCGCCATCGTCTTAATGTCCGACAAACGCGGCGCGTTCGTCAGCGTCAGCGGCTCCTCAGACAGCAACGTCGCAGGCATCAGCGTCAAACACGCGTTCTTGGCCCCTGCAATCGGAATCTGCCCATTCACGGGGCCATTCCCCTTAACTACAATACTATCCATACTCGCTGCCCCTCAGGTCTCTTTATCCGTGGCACTGTCGCGCCCACGCGTTTGTTGTTTTCGACGCTGCAGATTGTCACGCAACTGCTTGCGCAACCGCTCCGCCCGTTCGGCGGCTTTCTTTTCCTTTGGGGTCATCTGAGCCCCCTTATCTGCTTGCATCTTGCCCATAAGATTCTCCTTACAGGACACATGCCTGCACGTCTAGTTTGCGCTTGCAAATGCACTGATATCCGCTAAAACCGCGCCATTCTAGGACGCTGCTGTAGCTCAGGGGTAGAGCACTCCCTTGGTAAGGGAGAGGTCGGGAGTTCGAATCTCCCCAGCAGCACCAGGATTTTTCGCTTCGCGAAAAGTTAGTGGCAAGTGTTTCGCAGAAACACTGAGAGCCATAGGGCAAGTCGCCAGACTTGCTCGCGTCAACCACCCAACTTCGCATAGCGGCAGGTGTTTCGCAGAAACCCCGAGAGCGTCTGAGCGCCTCGCGGCAATTAATTGGAAAAATCACTGAGAGCCTGCAGCCGTTTGCAATCAGCGGAGTTCGGGTCTAGGTCAGAATGATGAACGTCCTCTCCTTCCTCCTAAACCTCCCGATCATCTTAGCCATCACTTTGCTGATCGCTCCATCCATCGTGGAAACCGAATCCTTTTCGGGCCGCGTTACATGGGTCAGTGACGGCGACACGTTTAAGGTGGAAGATCACAAATGGGCTGTGCGGGTTTGGGGCATCGATGCGCCCGAACGAGACACCGCAGCGGGACAAGACGCCCGAACCTTCGTCACAAAATTGATAAAAGACAAACTACTGCGTTGCGAAATTGTCGTCGTC
>CALLAV010000254.1 GCA_938001995.1 uncultured Amylibacter sp.
TAGGTGTTCACCCAAACAATCCCCGCCTTCACGGCCTTAGACACCCGCAAAGACCGCGCTGAGTCCCGTGTGAAAATCCCTGCCGCCAACCCGTGCTCGGTATCATTGGCCAGCCGCACGGCTTCTATTTCGGTTTTGAACCGAACAACGCTAACAACGGGGCCAAACAATTCCGTATCGACGATCCGCAGATCATGGCTCGGGCAATCCACAATCGTCGGCTCAAAGTAGATCCCATCGAGACCTTCGGGAACATTCCCCCCCGCACGGATCACCGCACCCTCGGTGACCGCGTGGGCCACTTCGCGTTTGATATGATCCTGCTGGGCTTGTGTACACAGCGGCCCCATTTCGGTTTCATCCAGCATCGGATCGCCGATCTTCACCGACTTGGCCACAGCCGCTAGCCGTTCAATAAACTCATCCGCGATATCTTCGTGCAACAACAACCGCGAGCCAGCCACACAGGACTGCCCCGTGGCCGCAAATATCCCGCCAACGGACCCATTCACGGCGCTTTCAATATCCGCGTCGTCAAACACAATAAAAGGAGATTTCCCGCCGAGTTCCAAGGACACTTCTGCAAAGTTATTGGCCGTATTCTGGATTACATGCCGCGCAGATGTGGGACCACCGGTAAAGGAAACCCGCGCCACTTTCTTGTGACTGGTCAACACCTTACCGCAGGGATCGCCGTGCCCCGAAATGATGTTCACCACCCCGTCAGGAATGCCTGCCTCTGCGATCAGTTTACCGAACTCGAGGATCGGTGCAGCCGCATGTTCGGACGTCTTCAACACAATCGTATTGCCCGCCGCCAGCGCTGGCCCAATCTTCACCGCAGACAAAAACAACTGGCTGTTCCAAGGCACGACTGCAGCGATCACACCGAGCGGTTCGCGGTGCGTAAACACAAACAAATCAGGTTTATCAATCGGAAGGGTTTCCCCCATAATCTTGTCCGCCGCCCCCGCGAAGAACTGGAAGAACTCCGCGATATAGGTCGCTTGCCAACGCGTTTCCTTCAGCATCTTACCCGTGTCACGTGTTTCCATCGCACCGAGCTTTTCTGAATTCTCTGCCAGCAAATCACCCAACTTACGCAAACACTGCCCCCGCTGCGTCGGCGTCATCGCGGGCCACGCGCCTGTGTTAAACGCCCGATCCGCTGCTTCCACTGCCCGGTTCACATCATCGGCCGTGGCCTCTGGGATCACGGCCCAATCCTGACCTGTGGCAGGGTTAAAGCTGGTGAAATTACCACCGTCCGACGCCTCAACCCATTCGCCGTCGATCAGCATCTTAAACTCTGTCAAATCAGACATTTTCCGTCCCTTTCGTAAATTCACCAAACGCCCCGTCGAAATAGATCAGCGGCGGCTTCTCCGATGATCCCGCCCAACTGACCGTTCCAAAAAACGCGGTGTGACTGCCCTGCTCCACCGCTTGCACGACATCACAGGAAAAGCTGGTGCTGTCTTCCAGATGGGGTGCATCCCAATCTTTGTGCGGCACGTCAGAAAAACGGTTTCCCACTTGCAAGTCATCCGATCCCGCGAACCGCATCGCCTTGTCCGACGCGCCTTTGGGCAGCACACACACCGCGTAATTCTGATTCTCGCGCACCGCTTTCGCGATGCGACTGTCGCTGCGCAAACAGACCATCACCGTGGGCGGATCAGCAGAAACAGAGGCAAAAGCACTGACCGTCGCCCCATGCTTGCCTGCGGGTCCATTGGTCGTAACAACGGTGACCGAAGCCGCCACATGCCGCATGGCGCTGATAAAGTCATCGCGATCAACAGGTTGGCGTGCGCTCACTTTAGTATTCCCCCTAAATGTGTTCAGCAACTGGCGTGTTCAAACACTATTGCCCGATTCTATCTATTTGAAAAACGAATTTTACCGCATATAAAGTTCGAAATTATCGAATTGTTAACAATGAACCTGTCAAACCTGCAAACCTTCCTCGCTATTGTCGAAACGGGCAGCCTAATCCGCGCGTCCGAGCGCCTAAACGTGACCCAATCCACTGTGACGGCACGGCTCAAAAATCTCGAAGATCACTTGGGCCAAACGCTATTCATTCGCCAGAAAACTGGCGCGGTCCTAACAGCAAGAGGTGTTAAACTGCGCCGCTACGCAGAGGTCATGGTAGAACTCTGGAACCAAGCGCGCCAGGAAACCGCCCTCCCCGCAGGTGTTGAGGCGCTTGTCAATATCGGCTGCCAATCGGATCTGCGCACAGGCCTTGGGCAGCGGTTCTTGAATGAAATCCGACACCTGCCTACCCCTTTAGCCGTTAGCGCGTGGTCAGGGTCTGAAACAGACTTGGCCCAATGGCTGACAAGCGGCTTGGTCGATCTAGCAGTCACATATCACACCGCAACAGAGGACGGATTTCGGCTGCACAGTTTGGCGGATGACACATTGGTTTTAACATCTACCAACCCCGACAGCCCCATGCGGTTCGATCCATTGTATGTATTTGTCGAGGGCGGTGAACAGTTTGGGCGCGACCACGCTGCGTTTTACGCAAATGCCGACACCGCACGGATGAGTTTTGGGTCAGCCAATTGGGCGTTAGAGCATGTTTTGGCGGCGGGTGGCTCCGCGTATTTGCCGCACCGAATGATCGCGACACATTTGTCGTCTGGGCGATTGCACCTCATTGAGGACGCGCCTAAGTTTACCCGCAAGACCTATCTGATTGTGAACGAAAAAGCGGCCGAAGGATGGGACTGGTTGCCCTCCATTATTGACCGTTTGCGCAGTCCAAACGAAAGCATCACACTGTGAAAACGCTAGAAATACTTAGTCATCTAATCCGCTATGATACCGTGTCGGCCAACCCAAACCTTGACCTGATCAATTGGTGTGCAGAGCTGATCCAAACTGCGGGCGGCGACGTAACTTTGATCCCAGACGCCACTGGCAAAAAGGCGAACCTCTACGCCACAATCGGCCCCAAAGACCGCGCGGGTGTTATGCTTTCAGGTCACACAGACGTTGTGCCTGTAGAGGGCCAAGCATGGACCAAACCACCGTTCGATCTGACCTTTGAAGACGGCAAATACTTTGGCCGTGGGACTTGCGACATGAAAGGTTTCGTCGCTGCTGCCCTTGCCGCTGGATTACAAGCTGCGCAAAAAGACCTTACAACTCCCCTCCACCTCGCGTTTTCGTATGATGAAGAGATCGGCTGTATTGGTGTGCGTTCACTTGTGGATATGCTGGCAAAGGCCCCCATCAAACCCGCATTTTGTATCGTTGGTGAACCCACCTCAATGCAGGTGGCTGTGGGGCACAAAGGCAAGATGGCAGCGAAGGCCATTATGCACGGGCGCGCGGGTCATTCCGCCCTTGCACCCATGGCCGTGAACGCGATTTACATGGCTGTGGATTTCATTAACGTGCTGCGCGACATTCAGGATCGCCTTGCTACCAATGGCGCGCAAGATGCGGATTACAGCGTGCCCTACACGACCCTGCATGTGGGCAAAATTAACGCGGGCGTGGCGCTCAACATCGTGCCAGATCGCTGCGAAGTATTGTTCGAAATCCGCTCGCTCAGTGAAGACAACCCAGATGCGTTGATGGAAGAAATCCGCACCCGCGCCGATGAAATTGTTGCGCAGTATCAATCCGTTGCCCCCGAAGTGGCAATTGAAATCGAACCTACGCCAAACACCTACCCAGGCCTGACCACACCCAAAGAAGCCAAAGTTGTGCAGTTCGTCAAATCCCTTCTTGGGGCCAACGACACGATGAAAGTGGCCTTTGGAACCGAAGGCGGATTGTTTTCGTCCCAAGTCGGCATCCCAACGGTGGTTTGCGGGCCGGGGTCTATGGATCAGGGCCACAAGCCAGACGAGTTTGTCAGCGCCGATCAACTGGCGAAATGTGATCAGATGCTTGCAAACCTGCTTACCCGTCTAGAAGCAGGCATCGACGTTTAAGCCAGCGCAGCGGACCGCGCCGCCATCCACAATTGGAAATCTCGTACCGTACCCTCATAATCTGCACCCGCGAGCGGGCCACCCGTAGCATGACGGGAATGCAGCGCCTTTTGCATGGTCTCCAACTTCTCGCGGTCTTCGCGGTTTACTTCGTTCCACACGGCAATTCGATCCGCCAAAAGACCGTCATCCAGCTCCTCGCCGTAGGTGGAAAAGGTCCAACGCACCTCGATCTGTTCTACATCTAGAGGGAAGATCGACAAAGACACCAACGTCGTGGCTGCCACACTAACCACTTGGTTCGGATAGACTGCAAACAGGGTAGATCGCTTTCGCTCTTCCTCTGACAAGCCTGCCGCGCCAGTGCCACGCCCCGCCGCAGTGTCAGGATAATTTGCAAAATAGGACGTGAACCCAGCACCCGAAGGCCCTTTGCGTGACAGCCCTGTTGGCGTGTAGTGGTGCAGCGTTTCAGGGTGGACCACAGACAGGTGATAGCCTTCCATAAAATTCTCAACCAAGGCTTTCCAATTGCAATTCCAGACCTCTGTTGCGGTGTGGATATGGCGAAAATTCTCTGGCTCGTAGGGGGCTATCAGTGCATCTAACTCAGACAGATCAAACGGATCAGGCGCTTGGGACAAAGACGCATAGATGAATCCATTATGAACCCGACTTTCGAACGCGGGCAGTGCACAGGTTTTCACATCAAATCCCGTGTTTTTCATGCGCGGCGCAGACAGCAATTGCCCATCTGGCGCATAGGCCCAAGCGTGATAGGGACATACATGCCGCTTCGTATTTCCAGCCCCCTGCGCCACAGGCATTCCGCGATGACGGCACGCATTTGAAAGGACTTTGATCCCCCCATCCGCGCGGGTAATCAACAGCGGTTCATTCAGCACATGTTGCGTGAAATAATCGCCGTCATTCGGGAGCTCGTCCGCGCGACCAAGACAATGCCAGCCCGTTTGCAAAACCGTTTCACATTCCCAGGCAAAAAGACTTGGGTCAGTGTAAAATTTGCCGGGCATGCTCGTCGGCCCGTCGGCTGGACTGGCAGCGACACTCACCAATTTTTCGCGCAAATGCTGGGTCATGGGCAGGCTCCTTTTTGACTTTGAAAGGATGCCACGGGTGGCGATTGGGTCTGGCTTATTAGCGACCCCAAAACGCCGCTATTGATCAATCATTCGTGTCATATGTAAATGATCCAATTGGCCATAGGCGCGCAACGCAGGCACGTTGGATTGGCATTTTATCTGAAAACCAATGTGTTGGTAAAACCCAACCGCAGGATTCGCTACACTGACATCGAGACTCAGCGACGTCGCGCCAATGGCCTTGGCCCTTGCTTCTGCATGATTAACCAGAATTACACCAAGGCCTGTCTTTTGCGCGGACACATGAACCGCCAGATCGAGAATATAAAAAGCACTTGGATCAGGATCAAGGAACAAGGCGTCAATATGGTCGGCCAGCTCTGAAGACAAAGCCAATGGCCTTGGCCCTTGCTTCTGCATGATTAACCAGAATTACACCAAGGCCTGTCTTTTGCGCAGTCACATGAATAGCCAGATCGAGAATATAAAAATCACTTGGATCAGGATCAAAGAACAAGGCGTCAATATGATCGGCCAGCTCTGAAGACAAAGCCGATGGCCCGCGCAGGGTTTCAGACTGCATCATCCGCGCCTCTAATTCTGATGCGGGGAAAGCATTGATGAGGCCACAAACGTCACCATTTTGGATCGCCAACGTGGTTGCATCATGGCTGTTGGATGCGCCACTCGTTGGCCATTCAGCCGCCAAAACCTCTGCCCAGCCCTCAAAACTTTGAAACTCTAAACCGATCAAGACTGGATCTTCGGACCAGATCAGTTCCGCTATGCGCGGTGCATAGTCTTCGGGGGTTGCAGATCGCAGCAGCATCCAATCACCTCAGTCCGAAAACAGCGTTTTGCAGACGGCTATGAACGGCATGGCGGCTTTTGGCAGTTTGCTGCCTTTTTTCGTTGCAACAATCGTGTGGGATGCATGGGTGTCGGCAGGCAAAGGCCGTGTTACCAAAGCATGACCATCATAAGTCAGGTTCGACGCAGGCTTGGACACGAGGATCGAATACCCCAAGCCATGCCCAACCAAACCACGTACCATTTCATAGGACGGACAGCGGTATTTGACGTGCGGTGTTAGATGTTGGGCTGCGAACAATTGCAGCGAATACTCGCCCGAAGGCGGCACATCCAGCAGGATCATCGGGTGATCCGTCAGAACCTCCAGCGTTAAGTTCGGTTCATTCGCCAACGGATGGTCTTCGGCCAGCAGGATATGAGGGCGCAATGTGGACAGCGGTGTCGCCTCGATATCATCAGGCAGATCAATGTCTGTCATCAGCGCAAGATCGAGTTCCCCCGTACGCAGACCTTCGATCATGCGGCGGTGATCCCCATCCATCAGGCGCAGATCGGTGCTGTCGTCTTTGGCAAAAGTGGCGATAATTTCAGGTAGCATGAACGGCCCGAAGGTGTGAAAACACCCGATCCGCAATGCCGTGTCTGATTGGCTGGTGGCCAACGACGTCACAGGATCAATGCGCGTCGTACGCCCATAGGCCCGATTGGCATAGATCAGCGGAGAGCCGCGATTGGCGGTGAAAATATCCTGCACTTCGCCTACAAAAACATGGTGCGTGCCAATCAACTCGGACGAGATGACCTTGCAATCAAACGCCACCAGTGGGTCCACCACACGCGGGGCACCTGTTTCCATTGGGGTCCAATCCGCGCAATCAAATTTGTCGAGGATTTCGGCACTAAACCGCCCCGCAAACGTGTCAGAGATAAAGGACTGATCATCGCGCAAAAGGTTCACACAAAACACACCATTTTTCAGGATATGCGGTGTGGCCGACGCCTCTCGGTGGACACACACCAACAGTGTCGGTTTTGGGGTGTCCGCAGAAACAGAGGTCATGGCAGACACGGTCACACCAGCCCGCCCTGCCGCGCCGTCGGTCGTGACAATGTTTACCGTGCAGGCTGCATGGGACATGCCGCCCAAAAACGCATCGCGCAGGGCTGGGTTTTCAGAAATGGGCGAGGTCACTTTTGCGCGGCCTGCATTCGGGCGTTGATATAGGTGGCAAAGTCGTAATTCGGTCGTTCCAGATGGGACAAATGACCAGGGTCCGCCATATGCGAACAGATGCCGTTATAGACCTTTTCGGTGCAGCCGCGATCTTCTTCGTTCACGTCATCGAGCAGGGTTTTCAGATCGGCGAGGTTCTTGAGCGCCTCTTCATCCTGCATCCATTCCTTGGACATCCCGCCGCCAAAGTTGATGCGCACTTTGCCAACCCCTTCGGGGTGCAGCGTCAAATACCAGAAATACCCAGGTGTCAGCGTGATCAACAGGCTTGGATAAATCGCCAGCAGATATGTTGTGCGGCGACGCTCCCCTTCCATACGATCATTGTCAGGGTGCGCCAGTGCGATTTTCAGCTGATCGTCTTTCAGGATCGTGTGGTAGTTAAAGGCAGGCAGGCCCGGTGGGCAGTCCATTTCCTCTAGCTTGGAAAACGCACCAACAGTGCCCGCATGGCATACAGGCAAGTGATAGCTTTCCATGAAATTCTCGGCCAGCACTTTCCAATTTGTGTCCCACACGTGGGTTTCAAAGAAGGTTTCTTGGTAATTGGCCATGTCATAATCGCCAACCATCTCTTCGACTTGGGCCAGCTGATCCACCACATCAGGAGCATCTGGGTTCAGTGTCACAAACACCCAGCCAAGCCATTCTTGGCAGCGCACTTGGGGCAGTTTGTAATGCTCTTTGCAGAACCCTTCGTTCAGCGACATGGCAGGCGCCCCACGCAAAGACCCATCAAGGTTATACGTCCAGGCGTGGTATGGGCAAACGATAGAGCGTGCGTTTCCGCGCCCATGCAGCAACGTCGACATGCGGTGCAAGCAAACGTTCGATTGCGCACGCAAGGTGCCATCCTTGTCACGGATCACCATGATCGGTTGGCCCGCCAAGTCCTGCGTCACGTAATCCCCTGCATTAGGCAACGCATCAGCACGCCCCACGCAAAACCAGTCTTTCGAAAAGATATCCGACAGTTCGCGTTTGAGGAATGCATCCGACGTGTAAACCGACGGCGGCATGGCTTTGGCCTGTTCAAACGGTTGGCTCACGTTTTGGTTCAGCTGTTCGACGGGGTCGTTGGTTTGATCAAGCATAGCGTGCGCCTTTAGGTGTCTTTGTCATTTGAAATCATAGTGTTTTGCGCCCTAAAAACAACTTTCAAGCAAGGCGCGCGTGTTCGTTTGCGTCATCTGCGTCGGATTTCCGCCAACAGAGGGGTCAATCAGTGCATCCGCCACCAGCGCATCCATGTCAGGATTCGTGATGCCCAGCGCCGTCAGATTTTCTGGAATGTTCAAGGAATGGTTCAACTGACCAACATAGTCATAAAAGCCGTTGAACCCGCCAGAAATCCCCAAATAGGCCGCCGCGTCTGCCAAACGGTCCGCCACTGCAGTCTCGTTGAAGCGCAAAACGGGTTGCATGACCACCGCGTTGGTCGTGCCGTGATGGGTGTTATGATGCGCGCCAATCGGGTGGGACAGCGCATGAATCGCGCCAAGCCCCTTCATAAATGCCGTCGCGCCCATAGTGGCCGCCACCAACATTTGGGCGCGAGCCTCAATATCTGTGCCATCCACATAGGCGCGGTGCAGGTTGTCTTTGACCAAACGCATCCCTTCAAGCGCAATGCCCTGCGCCATGGGATGAAAATGCGGGGAGCAATACGCCTCTAGGCAATGCGCAAATGCGTCCATGCCCGTGCCAGCGGTGATCATCGGGGGCATCCCAACAGTCAATTCCGGGTCAGAGATCACAATGCTCGGCATGACTTTGGGATGGAAGATGATCTTTTTCTGATGGGTTTGCGAATTGGTGAGGACGGATGCCCGACCCACTTCGGACCCAGTTCCTGCGGTTGTGGGTACAGCGATAATCGGTGCGATGGCGTCTGCATCTGCGCGGGTCCACCAATCACCGATATCCTCAAAATCCCAAACGGGCCGCGATTGGCCGCACATAAAGGCGATCATTTTGGCCAGATCAATGCCCGATCCGCCGCCAAAGGCGATGATCCCATCGTGATTGCCGTCGCCATAGGCTTTTAGACCAGCATCAAGGTTAACTTCATTCGGGTTTGGGTCCACATCGGCAAAAAGGGCGCGGGCAAAACCTGAACCTTCCATGACATCAAGGGCTCGGCTGGTGATTGGCAGCGGGGCAAGCCCGCGATCCGTGACCAGTAGCGGGTTTTTCATGCCGAGCGTTTTGCACGCTTCGCCCAGTTCAGAAATACGCCCCGCACCAAAACGGATGGGCGTCGGGAAGGACCAGTTTGCTGTCAGTGTCATGGCGTGCGCTTTCTATATTTAGTTGCGCAAACCTTGGCCCAATCGGTCCAGAATTGTCTATCGGAAAGTTAGCGTCTTGCCGCAAGCCGCGTTTGCAATTCAATTGCAGCGCCCACACCAAACAGGGCCAATCCATATCCCGCAAACAGCATCAGCGCGAAAACGAATGCTGTCATCGAAATATTTGCGAAAGATACCGAAAGCGTCGTGCACTCCGTAAAGCCGAAATTGGCTTGATGTGTGCAGTTGGAAGTGATCGCTTTGATCGCAACGATAAGGGCGATCAGCAAGGGGGCGCCGTAAAAAGCGGAACGTCGCAACCATCGCCCCAGCGCAACGCTTGCTGTGTAACGCGACCAAATCAGCGCCAACACAAAAGGCAGGCAAAGCAGCATGAGAGTGGTTAGGATATCTGACGTCATAATTGCGCGCTTAGCACAGCGTTAGACGCGCTGACCAGCGCACACGCGAAAAGCGCGCAGAACTGCACGCCTTGCGTTTCAAAAAGAACGCGATCAGTTAACGGGTTTGTTTTCCAGAACCGTACTGATCTGGTTGCCCACATCCGTGGTGCCATCCACTGTCATCGCAACGATAATGCCGCCAATGACAGTCATAGTTGCGGTCAGAACGACCCAATCGACGGTCACAGCACCGTCGACATCCGTCATCCAATTTTTCATCCGTTGGATCGGAGTCCAACCAGAATTTTCGGCGCACTTCTTCGCACACTTAATCATATTACTGCCTCTT
>CALLAV010000255.1 GCA_938001995.1 uncultured Amylibacter sp.
GCTTGATCGCGGGCGGCTTTGCCTGCCTGACTGATCGACACTTGTTTCTTACGCGCATCATCCCAATCGGGACGGATATGAATGTAACCTGCGACATCCAATTTTTGCAATGTGTTGGTAATCGCCCCTTTGGTCAGGGCGAAACTTCGGGCCAATTTCGCAGGAGACGTCTCACCAACATGATCAAGATGCGTCAGCAGTGAGAAGTGGGACATCTCCATACCCTTCGGCAGTTTGCGCGACAGCACACCTTTGATGGCTTGGTCAGCTGCAATCAGCTCTGAAAACAAGGCGACGGCAAGGTTGATATCAGGTTCATCACTCACAGGTTTGGTTTTCCATAGGGTCTGTCGTGGGTCAGGGCAGGAATGCGTTTGCGCGCAGTTTGCACAGATATGAGGTCCAGATCAACGACATGAGCGCCTGTGTTTGCACCCGCGTCCAAAAGAACTTCGCCCCACGGATCGACCACAAGGGAATGGCCATAGGTGGCACGAGGTCTGCCCGTACTGATGCCGTGATCGCCCGTTTGCGCAGGCGCAATGACAAAACAGCCGTTTTCAATTGCCCTTGCGCGCAGAAGCGTGTGCCAATGCGCCGCCCCAGTTACTGGCGAAAACGCAGAAGGAACGGTTAGGATTTCTACACCGTTTTGGGCGAGGTCACGATAAAGATGCGGAAATCGCATGTCATAGCAGATGGTCATACCAATTTTGGCAAGTGGCGTATCCAACGCGGGCACAGTTTTACCTGGTCGGTACCCCGCACTTTCACGATAGGATTCCGTTTCAGACACTTGCACATCAAACATGTGGATTTTGTCATAACGCGCCGAGATTTCGCCTTGCGGATTGATCAAAAAGGAACGGTTGGCAAACCGCCCATCTGGGTCATTCGTCTTTAACGCAAGCGATCCGATCAGCAGCCAAATGTTCAATTCCGCCGCTTGGGATCGCAATGCTTTTAGGGTCTTATCGTCATCTTCATGGCGCAAAACAGTGTCTTGGTGCGCGCGGCTGGTAGACACGACATTGGTGACTTCCGGAGTCGCCACAAAAGTTGCCCCTGCCGCCGCTGCAACCGCGATAAAAGCCTGTGTTTTGGGCAGGTTTGCGGCGGGGTCATCGCCGCTGTTCAGCTGTATGACCCCAACACGCATTATTTGGCCAGCATCGCGTCAAGTTTGCCTGCATGTTCCAGCGCATGCAGATCATCACAGCCGCCGATGTGTTCACCACCGATAAAAATTTGCGGCACAGTGCGCGAGCCATTGGCGCGCTGAATCATTTCCGCCTTAGCAGCGGGGTTTATCATCACATTGGTCTCGTCAAAGGCAACATTTTTGGAATTCAGCAACCGTTTCGCAGCAGAGCAAAAGCCGCAGATCGGTGTAGTGTAGATTTCAACGTTTTTCATTTGGGCAATCCTTACAGGTTTGCCACCTTATATAAGCAGTTAATCGGGCCGTGCAACGCGGGCAAAGACAAGGACGTTCACAGATGCGGCACCCGCATCGAAACAGGCCTCGGCGCAGGCTGACAGGGTTGCGCCCGTGGTCATTACGTCGTCGATCAATAGAATCGGTTTTCCCTTGATTTGATCCACGCGTTTGGGATGCGGCCTTAAAGCGCCGCGCTGGTTTTCAAACCGCTCTTCCCGCGTCATATCTTTTTGCGGTTTCGTTGCGCGAATGCGTTGCAGGCCATCAGGAATGTGGCGCACCGCCCGTTCAGATGCGATGGCGTTGGCGATCAGCACAGATTGGTTGAACCGCCGACGGATCATGCGTGTCCAATGCAGCGGTACGGGGATAATTGTTGTTTCAGGGCTGATCAAACTGTCCCCAGACCCCACCATCCAGCGGGCCATATGCTTTGCGATGTCTTGGCGGTCACCGTGTTTTAAGGCCATGGTCATGCGGCGCAGCGGACCCTCGTACAACCCAACCGCACGGCCCTTTTTCCACGCAGGCGGGGCGGCATGGCAGATTTCGCATAGGTCTTCCTCCTCTGCTTCGCCCTTGATTGGAACACCGCAAGCATCGCATACGGCCCCCGCAATAAAATGCGCATCTGGCCAACAAGATTGGCACAGCATCGACTCTGTTTCCGTATCCTCACCGCAAGACAAACACCTTGGCGGGTAGGCAAGACGTACAATTTTTTGAGCAAGTGCGTTGATGGCGTTGTCCTTTTGCGGGCCTTCGGTGTAACCAATGCGACAGGAGACGACCCCGATGGACACACCTGCCTTGTTTGATCCCCAAACCGTTGCCGCGCACCGCGCCCGTGCCACGGATGAAGATGCGCTATTTTTACATAAATTTGCGGCGTCTGAGGTTTCAGAGAGACTGAAAGACATTAACAGAACGTTTACGGACGCGGTTTTTGTCGGGTGGCAAGGGCGGATGTGGGCCAAAGAAATTGGTCTGATGCCACGGTTCATCCCAGACGCTGAAGTGCTGGATCT
This sequence comes from uncultured Amylibacter sp., assembly GCA_938001995.1. Taxonomy (GTDB): domain Bacteria; phylum Pseudomonadota; class Alphaproteobacteria; order Rhodobacterales; family Rhodobacteraceae; genus Amylibacter. The sequence continues at coordinate 2,470 of CALLAV010000255.1, forward strand.
GGAACCTGAAAGCTGTGATCTGATCGTGCATTGCATGGGCCTGCACTGGGCGAATGATCCTGTGGGGCAATTGATCCAAATGCGGCGCGCGCTGCGGCCCGATGGGCTGATGATTGCGGTGATGTTTGCAGGCGAAACCCTTGATGAATTGCGCCAATCGCTAACGCAGGCAGAAGCAGAGGCCACAGGCGGAATCAGTCCGCGCGTGGCGCCAATGGCAGAACTGCGGGGTTTGGGCGCTTTACTACAAAGGGCGGGGTATGGGCTGCCTGTTGCAGATATTGAACCCGTTCGCGTCGCTTACGAAACACCATGGCATTTGATGCGGGAATTGCGCGCGATGGGGGAATCTAACGCTATGACTTCAAGAGCCAAAGGGTTCGCACGCCGCGAGATCTTTGTGAAAATGGCCGAGATTTACGCACGTGACTATTGCGAGGATGGGCGCATGATGGCGACGTTCGAGTTGGCCTTTCTGACAGGTTGGGCACCAAGTGACACTCAACAAAAACCCCTACGGCCAGGATCGGCGACAAATCGGCTTGCAGACTTCTTGGGTGCGACAGAATTGGGCGAAGATGGGGAAAAGGCTTGATCCCAGAGGGATTTAAGTTAGGTCCGCACCATCGAAGGAAAATACGACCATGATGATTGATACACGCCCGCCCCATTCTGACGAAGACCACCCGAAGGTGAGCTTTGGCAAAGTTGGCGTGATCATCTCAAACCTTGGGACGCCGGATGCGACTGATTATTGGTCAATGCGGCGCTATCTGAACGAGTTTTTGTCGGACCGTCGTGTCATCGACTATGCCCCTTGGAAATGGCAGCCGCTGTTGCAGTTGATCATCCTAACGAAGCGCCCGTTTTCATCTGGCGAAGCCTATCGCGGAATTTGGAACAACGAGCGGGACGAGAGCCCATTGCTGACCATTACGCGAGATCAATGCGAAGCGCTGACAACCACGTTGAAAGAGGCCTATGGCGATAAGGTCGAGGTGGATTTTGCCATGCGGTATGGCAATCCTTCGACGAAATCCGTGATCCAAAACCTGAAGGACAAAGGGTGTGATCGGATCGTATTTTTCCCGCTGTATCCGCAGTATTCCGCACCGACGACGGCCACTGCAAATGATCAGGCATTTCGCACCTTGATGGAAATGAAATGGCAGCCGAGTTTCCGCACCGTGCCTGCCTATTACAACCATCCTTTGTACATTAAGTCATTGGCAGCAACGGTTCGCGAGGCCTACGCGAATTTGGAGGTAGAGCCGGATATTTTGGTGACTTCCTATCACGGAGTTCCCATTCGATATTTGAAAGAGGGTGATCCGTATCATTGCCAATGTCAGGTGACATCGCGCCTTTTGCAGGCCGAGTTGGGCTGGTCAGATGATAAGATGCAGGTGACGTTCCAATCGCAGTTCGGGCCCGAGGATTGGTTGCAGCCATTCACAGTGGACGATGTGGCGCGACTGGCCCGCGAAGGTAAGAAAAACATCGCGATTATGGCGCCTGCGTTTTCGAGCGACTGTGTCGAGACATTGGAAGAAATCAACGAAGAGATTAAGGAATCGTTTGAAGAGGCGGGTGGGGAAACCTTTACCTACATCCCTTGCTTAAATGAACGCCCGGATCACATTGAAATGATGGCCGATATTATCAAAAACGAAGCAGCGGGTTGGCTATAGCAGGTCGCGTAGTGTCGCGATCAGCGGTACGTCGGCAGGCGGCATAGGATAGTCCCGCATCTCATTCACGTGCACCCATTTCAGTGTTTGTTGTTCACGCGGGGTCGGGATGCCCTCCCATTTTCGGCAAGCGAATACAGGCATCAGTAGGTGGAAGTCGTCATAACTGTGGGACGCGAATGTCAGGGGGGCAAGGCAGCTAGACCATGTGTTGATTCCCAGCTCTTCTTCTAACTCGCGAATAAGCGCGACCTCTGGTGTTTCGCCTGCCTCTACCTTACCGCCGGGAAATTCCCACAGGCCTGCCATGGATTTGCCCTCAGGGCGTTGCGCCAGCAAAATGCGACCGTCTTTGTCGATAAGTGCGACGGCTGAAACGAGGATCGTTTTCATGAACGGTAGTCCGCGTTAATGGTTATATATCCGTGAGTTAGATCACATGTCCAAACCTGTGCCGTGCCCTTGCCCATACCCAAATCCGTGCTGATCGTCAGGTCTTGGTTTTTCATATACGCCACACCCGCGTCTTCGGTGTAAGTTGGGCTAACCCAACCATTTTCCGCCACCAATATGTCCCCAAAATGAATGCTGATCTTGTCGCGGTCGGCGGGTTCGCCGGATTTACCTACCGCCATAACAACGCGGCCCCAGTTCGGATCTTCACCAGCGGCAGCGGTCTTTACGAGCGGCGAATTTGCAATCGCAAGCGCCACGGTTTGAGCGCTGTCATCTGAAACTGCGCCTGTGACTTTGACTTCGATAAATTTCGTCGCCCCTTCACCGTCTTTCACGACCAGATGGGCCAATTCGCGCATAACATCGTGCAAAGCCGTGGCGAGTACTTGGCCATCGACACTGTCCGCGCCGATGATTTGCGTGTTACCTGCTGCGCCCGTAGCGAATGCTAGGAGTGTGTCGGACGTTGATGTGTCGCTGTCCACAGTAATTGCGTTGAACGTGCGCTGATTTTCTGCGCTGATCATGTGCTGCAGTGCCGCGGATGTAACAGCAGCGTCGGTAAAGATGTAAACGAGCATGGTCGCCATATCAGGTGCGATCATACCCGAACCTTTGGCAAATCCTGCGATTTGGACGGTTTTACCGTCAATCTCTACACTGGTCGTCGCCCCTTTAGCGAAGGTGTCGGTCGTCATAATTGCCCCAGCGGCGGCAGCACCGTTTGCAGAGGACAAGTTCGCGCTGAGATCGTCCAAGACAGCGATAATTTTGTCGTGGGGGAGCGGTTCGCCAATGACGCCAGTAGAGGACGTAAGGATATTTTCAGGACTTGTTTTCAGCACCTTAGCCGCCGAAGCAGACACAAATTCAACGGATGCATCCCCGAATTTTCCTGTGAAAGCGTTCGAGTTGCCAGAGTTCACAACGATACCCATCGCATCAGCGACTGTGTCGGTTTTTTGCAGCGCAGCCAATTTGGTTTGGCAATCAAGCACAGGACCAGACCGGGTGGCCGAACGAGTAAACACACCCGCAACGGCGCTGCCTGCTGCAATATGGGCAAGCATCACGTCATCGCGGCCTTGGTATTTCACGCCAGCAGCACCAGCGGCGAAGGTCACACCACTGATTTCTGGCAAGACGGGAAAACCCGACGGCGGGGCCAAAGGAGAGACGGCAGGGATCGATGTGCTGGCATTCAATTCTGCCTTCAACCCTTTGATCTTTTTCTTAAGTTTACTGATCTTGCGTTTCAGCTTTGCCTTTGGTTTCGCCATCGGTTTAACCTTTTAGTCTGCCAACAATTCGATTTGACGGATGATAGACGGATCAAACTCTGTTTCTGAGCGTTTGATGTCTGCAGTCAGTTCGATTTTTTCCAAGTGTTTGTTCACAGCCTCGGCTTGCAACTGCTCGATCAATTGGGCGCGAACTTCTACCAATGCTGGCGCTGGCTTTTCGCGTTTTTCGTTCAGTTTGATCACGTGCCAGCCAAATTGCGTTTTGATCGGCGCGGAAATTCCACCTGCTTCCATTGCGACAACAGCCTGTTCAAATTCTGGAACCATTTGACCCAAACCAAACCATCCCAAGGAACCGCCATTTGGACCAGACGGGCCTGTCGATTTCTCCTTCGCCAACTCGGCGAAATCTGCGCCACCTTCAAGTGTCGTCACCAGCGCTTTGGCCTCTTCCTCAGTTTCCACAAGGATGTGTGCCGCGTTAAATTCCTCTGCGCCTTTGGCATCGGCGTATTGTTCTTGATAGGCTTTTTCAATCAACTCTTCTGTGGTGGCCGCATCTTCGATAATGCCCAGCGCTTCGGTTGCCAACAAGGCGCGGGTTTCGTTTTCAACGGCCAAACGCACGGCTTTGGTGTCTGCATTAATGCCTTTGGCAAGCGCGGATTGCTGGATCAATTGATCGACAACACCATTAAACAAATCCCCGTCAGGCAGTTGTTTAAAGCGTTCTGGCAAACGGTTTGCCAATGCAATCACATGACCCACAGTAATGTCGGTCCCATTCACAGTTGCTACAACAGTTTCGGCGGTAGGTGCATCCTGCGCCATAGAGGAAGTGGCCATTAGAACCGCAACAGATGACGCGGCGATAAGACGGGTAATTTTCATGAATTGGCTCCGATTTTAGCCCGATTTTGTTCAGGCGGATAAAGTATTTGTGTCGCCTGTTTTTTGGGGCAACGTTGACAGTACCAACAGACCCGCTTAGATGCAATTCTGGCATGAATGCAAGGACCGCGCGGCGTTGGAAAACCTTTACGCTGACGGGGGCAAAGCCACAAGGCAGGCTTTGACCCAATCTTTCACAGTCACGTCAGAATTTCGCCGCAGCTATAAGCGGCCTAGAGGATAAACGGAGCAGCTATGCTGGGCTTGAATACTATCGGTAAAAAGATCTTTGGAACGGCAAATGATCGCAAAGTCAAAAAGGTGCAATCCCTTGTGGCGCAGATTAACGCATTGGAGCCAGAGTTCACCGCATTGGATGACGCAGGGATCCAAGCCAAAACCGAAGAATTCAAGAAGCGGCTGGAAGGTGGAGAGAGTCTCGACAGTCTGTTGCCAGAAGCCTTTGCCAATGCCCGCGAAGCATCTGTACGCACCCTAGGTCTGCGCCCGTTCGATGTGCAGTTAGTTGGTGGTATTTTCCTACACCGTGGCGACATCGCTGAAATGAAAACTGGTGAAGGTAAGACGCTGATGGCGACACTGCCTGTGTACCTGAACGCGCTAACGGGTCGCGGTGTACACGTTGTAACCGTGAACGACTATTTGGCGAAACGGGACGCGGAATGGATGGATCAGGTCTATTCCTTCCTTGGGATGACAACAGGTGTTGTTTATCCAGGCATGGACGAAGCCGAAAAGATCGCCGCCTATCAGGCGGACATCACATACGCGACGAACAACGAACTTGGGTTTGATTACCTGCGCGACAATATGAAATCGGAATTGTCCCAGATTGCCCAGCGCGACCATTATTTTGCCATTGTGGACGAGGTGGATTCGATTCTAATCGACGAAGCACGGACACCGCTGATTATCTCTGGCCCTGCCGAGGACCGATCAGAGCTGTATGTAACAGTTGATAAGCTGATCCCAACGCTGGTCGAAGAGCATTATAGCATCGATGAAAAGGCGCGCTCCGCCGTGTTGACCGAAGAGGGCAACGAATTTGTTGAACAGGCGTTTTTGACGCAAGGTCTGATCGAAGAAGGGCAATCCCTGTACGACCCTGAAAGCACAACGCTGGTCCACCATGTGAACAACGCTTTGCGGGCGCACAAGATGTTCTTGCGCGAAAAAGACTATATCGTGAAGAACGGTCAAGTCATGTTGATTGACGAATTCACAGGCCGCATGATGGACGGGCGCCGTCTGTCCGATGGCCTGCACCAAGCGTTGGAAGCTAAAGAAAACGTAGACATCCAGCCAGAAAACGTAACGTTGGCGTCGGTGACCTTCCAAAACTATTTCCGCCTGTACGACAAACTGGCTGGTATGACAGGTACAGCGCAAACCGAAGCAGAAGAATTTCAGGAAATTTACGGTTTAGGTGTGGTCGAAGTTCCAACAAACAAACCGATTGCGCGGATTGACGAACACGATGCGATTTATCGCACGGCCAAGGAAAAATACACGGCGATCGTCGAAGAAATCGCCAAGGCTTATTTGAAGGGCCAACCGACGCTTGTCGGGACGACGTCGATTGAAAAGTCTGAATATCTGTCTTCGCTGATGAAAGATCAGGGGTTGCTGAAAACAATTTCCGAAAATCTGCGCAGCCGTGCGGCGGATATGAAGAAAGAAGAAAACCAGAAGAAATACAACGACTGGGCCGATGACATTGCAGAGCTGGCAACACGCCCCGATGGTATTCCGCACAACGTTTTGAACGCGCGGTTCCACGAACAAGAAGCGGGTATCGTTGCGAATGCTGGTAAATTGGGCGCTGTCACAATCGCGACGAACATGGCGGGTCGGGGTACAGACATTCAGCTCGGTGGTAACGTCGATATGCAAGTGTTGGAGGCGATTGAAGCCGCGGGCGATGATGCCGATCCTGTTGCAATCCGCGCACAAATCACAGCGTCCGTAGCCACAGATAAGCAAAAGGCGCTAGAGGCGGGCGGGTTGTTCGTTTTGGCGACTGAACGCCACGAAAGCCGCCGCATTGATAACCAGTTGCGCGGGCGATCCGGACGTCAGGGCGATCCTGGTAAATCCAGTTTCTTCCTTAGCCTTGAAGACGATCTGATGCGGATTTTCGGGTCCGAGCGCTTGGACAAAGTCCTCGGCACGCTTGGCATGTCCGAAGGCGAAGCGATCATTCACCCGTGGGTGAACAAATCCTTGGAAAAGGCACAGGCGAAGGTCGAAGGCCGCAACTTCGACATTCGTAAACAGCTGCTGAAATTCGATGATGTGATGAACGATCAGCGTAAGGTGATCTTTGGCCAGCGCTTTGAAATCATGGAAGCTGATGATCTTTCCGATGTCGTAAAAGACATGCGTGACGAGGTGATCGAAGATTTGGTTACCGAGCACATCCCGCCGAAAAGCTATCCAGATCAATGGGATATCGAAGGTCTTTATGGTAAAGTGATCGAACATATTGGTATTGATGTGCCAATTATCGAATGGGCGAACGAAGAAGGTATCGACGACGACGACCTGAAAGAGCGCATCGGCAAAGAAGCAGATAAATTCATGGCCAAAAAGGTTGTGGATTTTGGCGCTGAACAGTTCCGCAGCATTGAAAAGCAGGTTCTGTTGCAGACCATCGACAAAAACTGGCGCGAGCATTTGGTGACGCTGGAACATCTTCGGTCTGTTGTTGGTTTCCGTGGGTATGCAAACCGCGACCCGTTGAACGAATATAAAACGGAATCATTCGAGCTGTTCCAAGGAATGCTTGATGGATTGCGCACCGAAGTGACAGGCCAGTTGGGCCACGTGCGCATGATCACCGAAGAAGAACGCGCCGAGATTATGCAGCAGATGCAGGCCGAAGCAGCGTTGGTGCAAGACGCAGAGCCTATGGGCGAGCCGGATGTAAATGGCCCTGGTCGCATTGAAGGGTTCGACGAAAACGATCCGACCACTTGGGGCAATCCTGGACGCAACTCCTTGTGCCCATGTGGCAGCGGGAAAAAGTTCAAACAGTGTCACGGCAAACTGTAATTTAGGCGATTTGTGGCGGGACAAGGGCGATTTGCCCCGCCAAGCCACCCAACGGGGTGTATTGCCAAAATTCCGCCCTAGTCTACCGGACTGATAGTTTCTGCAGTTGCACAAAAAGGTCCGCAAAGCACCGCTTTACCTGCCCAAAGCCGCCCAGATTGTTCGCTAATTTTAGATAAGTTTAAGGCTTATCGAGGCGACAATGCAGATCAACGACAAATTTCTGACCGTGGTAACTGGGGTGGTTTTGGCCATCGGTGGCGCAACAGCGAGCCTATTTCTAGGCGAAGATGACGCACACATCACTGATCCAAACGCGATTGTTATTGCCAGTACCGCACAGCCCACTTTGCCAAACGTATTGGCCGCAATTGAGCCAGCGAAACGGGAAGAACGGGGTGACTTCAAACTGGATCTGAACGCCTTTGGCACCTTGGCCGTCGCGCCAGAGCTGGCCAAACCAGCGGATTTCACCGATCTGGTTATGACGCGCACGCCTTCTGCGATCGACACGCCTGAATTGCCAAAAGTTGCGGCCAGCCTGCCTGATATGCCGTTGAACATCGCCGATCTAATCAAGATTAAACCTGTTGAGGCCGCAAGCTGTGCGCTGGACATTCGTGCGACGCCGATCTTTGGCGCGCGGGTAACGCTCAGATTGAATGCACCGTGTCATCCGAACGTGAGTGTAACAATCAAGCATGGTGGTTTGCAGTTCAAAGAACGACTAGACAAACAAGGCACCTTGGAATTGAAAGTGCCCGCTTTTGCAGAATATTCCCGCTTTGATATCGAACTGGCTGATGGGCTGACTTCTACTGTTGGAGCGTATATTTCGGGTCTTTCATCGCTCGAACGGGTTGGGATTGCATGGAGCGGCGCGGATGACACCTTCCTGCACGCTCTGGAAAACGGCGCAAAGGCGGGTGACACTGGTCATATCTGGCGCGTAAAGCCGAACTCTTTCGCCAAAGCGCGCATGAGCGGTGGCGGTTACATGATGGTTCTGGGTGATCCGACATTGGAAAATGCGAAACTGGCACAGGTTTACACTCTGCCCCAGCGGCCTAGAAAACGCGCGCAGATCGTGGAATTACAAATTGAAACCCTGCGCGGCGAATACGCCTGTGGCACAGATATTGATCTGAAAGTGGCCCATCATCGTGTGAACAGCGGCGCGGCGCAAAGCGAATTGTCGCTGACATTGCCTGCTTGCGGGTCCGAAGACACCAGTCTGGTGTTGAAAAACGCGATCAAAGACATGAAAGTGGCCCGTAAGTAATTTCGGGGGCTTTTATGCGTATGTTTGAATTTCGTGCCTTGGCCATTGCGGCCTGTTTGTTGGCCCCAAGCCTTGCCAATGCGCAAGAAATTGTCTTGTCCGCAAAGGACGGTGATCAACAAGTTTCTGGCAGTTTGATCGAATTCGACGGCGAGTTTTTCCGCGTCGAAACAGAATTCGGACCTGTCACTGTGGACGCTCGCACTGTGACCTGCGCAGGTGAAAGCTGCCCAGTGGTTTCCGATGATGCCGAAACGTTTAACGCCATAGGCGACCCCGCAATCACTCTGCCTTTGATCGAAGCCTTCGCACTGTTTCAAGGTGGCGAGGTTTCTATATCTGGGAGTGATCCGCAGCTCGTAACCGTCACCACTGACTCGGGTGGCACACTGGCCCAAGTGTCCGTTTCGCAGGGATCAGCCCGCGGACTGCGCGATGGATCAGATACGATCTTCTTTTCTACTCAAACCCCGCGCGATCCGTCTTTGGCGCAGATTATCGGTCTGGACGCCGTCGTGATAGCCACATCTGATGTGAACCCCGTTGCGGCGATCACGCTTGATCAAATGCGTAGCGTTTTAAATGGGTCGATCACGAATTGGAAAGACCTTGGCGGCGGGGATACACCCATCAACGTACACACCGCGAAGGGTGACGCTGGGTTTGAAACGCAAATCAAAGCGCTGGGTTTGCTGCCTGTAACAGGCGTTGACGTAACGACCCACCCACGGACGAAAGACGCCGCCGATGCTGTTGCAAATGATCCCTTCGGGTTGGCTGTGGTTCCGTTTTCTGGGCTACGCACAGCACGGGCCATGGGACTGCGCGGATCTTGTGGCATGCACAACAACGCGAACGTGTTTGCCGTGCAATCAGGCGCATACCCCATGAGCTACGCGCTATCTGTGTCCAAGCCAAACAAGAAGCTTCCGCTGTTTGCGCGCGAGTTCCTTGAGTTTTTAAGTACGGAACAAGCGCAGTCAGTCATTGCAGACTTGGGCTTTGCTGATTTGGGCATCAATACGCGCGGGCTGGACACACAGGGACAGCGGCTG
>CALLAV010000256.1 GCA_938001995.1 uncultured Amylibacter sp.
GGCTGGCGGTCAGCGCACCCGTAAGGGCGAAGATGAACACCGAGGCGTAGTCGAGAGCTTCGAGGGCGGTCATTTGGATTTCTTGGGTTTGAAGGGTTCCATACCTGCCCGGGCCAGTTCATCCGCTTTTTCGTTTTCGGCATGTCCTGCGTGGCCTTTGATCCATTCCCATGTGACGGTGTGGCGTTGTGTTGCCGCGTCGAGGTCTTTCCACAGTTCCTCGTTTTTTACAGGCTTTTTGGCGGCGGTTTTCCAGCCGCGGGATTTCCAGCCGTGGATCCATTTGGTGATGCCGTCTTTGACATAAACGCTGTCTGTCACAACAGTGATGGTGCTGGGCTTTTCAAGTGCGTTGAGGGCGTTGATGGCTGCGAGCAATTCCATGCGAGTGTTGGTGGTTTCAGGCTCGCCCCCCGAAAGCTCACGGGATTTGAGCACGGTGTCGCCGTCTTTGGCGAGCAAAAGTGCGCCCCAGCCCCCCGGACCGGGATTCCCAGAGCAAGCACCATCTGTGTAGGCGTAGAGTTTAGGCATGGGCGGTCACAATGATGAAAGGGTCGATGGTGCCTGCGAGACCTGCTTCGCGGCCTTCGAAATGATCGGTCGGTGTGAGGCCAGCAGCGGTAAGCAACGTGTCGAGTTCGTCGCGGGTGAAGTAGGTGTAACGGCGCCCGATACTGTCGCGGTCTTCGCCTGTCCCTGTCTTTACGCCAATCACAAATGTGCCGTTTGGTTTGAGCGCTTTGCGAATGGTGGCGAGGTGGCGGGGCACGTCGGCGCGGGGGATATGCAACATAGAAAAGCTCGACCAGACGCCGTCGTAATGGGCGGTTTCTGTGATGTCGTCATAGGTGCCGCGTTTGATGTCTATGCCGTATTTTTCACGTCCGACCTCGACCATTTTTTCGCTGGGGTCGATGGCTGTGACGGTGAGGCCTGCGGCCTGCATTTGGGTTGCGGAATTGCCGGGGCCACAGCCGATATCGAGCGCATGGCCGCCTTTGGGAAGGGCGGCGATGAAGGCGCGGAGGTGGCGGTTTGGTTTGTCCGTTGAGACGAGGTCGGCGTAGTCCTGCGCCTTGGCGTCGTAAACGGCGATGGTTTCTGTGTCGGTCATGCACACTCCAATGCAAGGCGGGCTGCAAGGGCGGCGAAGATGGCGGCAAAGCAGCGCGACATCCAGCGCATCGCAGTTTCGGAGCCGAGCAACCATTCGCGGGCCGTGGCGGCGAACAGGCCGTAGAGCACAAAGACCGCGAAGGTCAGGGCCATGAAGATTGCGCCAAGCAGGGTCATTTCTGCGGTTGCTGTTGCGGCGTTGCCTGACAGGAAAGGTGGCAGCAGTGCGAGGAAAAAGACCGAGAGTTTGGGGTTTAGAATATTGATCAATGCACCGCGCGTGGCGATTTTTGGACCCTTGGTGGCGGCGCGTTCAGGTGTCACATTCAGGGCTCCTCCTTCGCGCAGCGCTTGGTATGCGAGATATAGAAGGTAGGCGACGCCTGCGAATTTCACGATTTGGAACAGAACGGCGGAGGAGTGCAGCAATGCCGCGAGGCCTAGGGTTGCGGCGGCAAGGTGCGGGACGATGCCGAAGGTGCATCCCAAAGCGGCCCAAATGGCGGCGCGACGGCCTTGGCCGAGGCCCATTGCAAGGGTGTAAACCACGCCTGTTCCAGGGATCAAGACGACGACGAGGGCGGTGATGAGAAACTGTGCTGATATCATAGCGGCACGTTGTCAGAAAACGGGTGGTGGGGGCAACCGCCGATTTAGGCGCGCTCAAACCCTCGGGCGATTTCATAGTCGGTGACGACGCGGTTGAACTCTTCGATTTCCCATTCGGCGGCGCGGGCGTAGTGGGTAATGACGTCGTCCCCCATGGCGGTGCGCAGCATGTCTGAATTTACCAAAGCCTCGCGTGCGTCGCGCAAGGTTTGTGGGATGTGGGTTTGATTGTCATCCGCGTAGGCATCGCCTTTGAAGGGGTCTGGCAATTCGAGTTTTTGGTCTATCCCTGCAAGGCCCGCAGCGATCATGGCGGCTTGGGCCAGATAGGGGTTCATGTCGGCCCCAGGGATGCGGCATTCGACGCGGATGGACTTGGTCCCATCAGCACATAGGCGAAACGCGGCGGTTCGGTTATCGACGGACCAAACGGTTTGGGTTGGTGCAAAGGTGCCTTTGGCGAAACGTTTGTAGCTGTTAATGTAGGGGGCCATGAAATAGGTGTAATTGGCCGCGTATTTGATCAGGCCTGCCATGTAGTGGTCCATCAGTGCGGATTTTCCTAAGGCCGCGTTTGCATCGTGGAACGCGTTCTGACCGTCCTTCCACAAGGACTGATGAACGTGGGAGGCGCTGCCGACGCGGTCTTGGTGCCATTTCGGCAGGAAGCTGGCAGCAAATCCCTGTTGGTGGGCGATTTCCTTGACGGCGTGTTTGGCGATGGTGTGGTTGTCGGCACAGGCAAGCGCGTCGGCGTAGCGGATGTTTAATTCCTCTTGGCCTGCTTCGGCTTCGCCTTTGGAGCCTTCGACGGGAATACCCATGCTGCGCAAATGATTGCGGATGGGGCGCATGACGGGCTCTTCCTTAGAGGTTTGGAAGATGGAGTAGTCTTCGTTGTAGGTGCTGATCGGATCAAGGTTTTGAAAGCCGCCGCGTGCGATCTCGTCATGGGTTCCGTTGAACAGAAAGAATTCGAGTTCGGTCGCCATGATGGGAGATAGACCGAGCGCTTCGCAACGGGCGATTTGCTGTTTGAGCATTTGGCGTGGAGCGTGTGTGATGGCTTCATGCGTGTGGTGATCAAGCACGTCACAGAGCACCATGGCTGTGCCTTCTAGCCATGGAACAGGGCGCAAAGTGGCAAGGTCTGGTTTCATCACATAATCGCCATAGCCACCTGACCAACTGGTCGCAGCATAGCCGTCGGGCGTTGCCATTTCGAGGTCGGTCGCGAGAAGATAGTTGCAGCAATGGGTTTCTTCAAACCCACCTTCCAGGAAGGCTTCTGCGTGGAAGCGTTTGCCCATCAAACGACCTTGCATATCGACAAGCGTGACAAGCACGGTGTCGATTGTACCGTCGCTGACCTGTTGTTTCATCGTGTCGAACGTGTAGGGCGTTGGCATGGTGGTGATCCTATTTTGACTAGGCGTATTGGCGCATCTAATCGGATCAGGTGCAAGGGGTGGTCTGTGTTTGAAGTGTGAATGAATGGTTAATTAAGACCCTGCAAATATGAAGCGTCTAAAAGAGCGTCTTGTTTGAAGCGTCATATATGAAGCTTCTAGGGAGGCGTGTCTTAAATTTTTTGATAGCCCTCCCGTGGCTAAGGTTAATCAACCAACACTATTAGGAACGTCTTACAGGGAGGCCGCTTCTAAGCGTCGTCCAAAAACAACCCCGTGGGTTCACCATCTAAACTGGTGACGTTTTTTTTCCGCCAGAACGCGTTCATTTGGTCTGGCGACATTTCAGCGTACCACGGTTCCAACTCAGTTTCTGCGCGTGGACGTTTGACCTCCATTACTGGCACGCTGGTTCCACAGGACGTAGTGACAAGGTCAATTTTCAGCCGATAAATGTTGCGTGCCCCCGCATACTGCGGAAATTGTGCCAGCAGATCAGCCCATTCTGGGTCATGGGCATGAAAAACATCGGCGTTCCCATAAACACGCAGGATCAAAGGCTCCCCTGTGTAAGAACAAAACATGAGCGTCATGCGCGAAGCTTGGCGCACGTGCGCGGCCGTTTCGTTGCCGCTGCCTGACACGGACAACCACAGAATTTCGGTGTCCGAGGCAATGCGCAAGGAATCGAGCCCCTTTGGCGACATGTTCACCCGCCCCGTTGGCGCAGCGGTTGCGACAAAGAACATAGGTTGGGCTTTGATAAAGTTGCGAAAGCTGCGGTTTAATTGGTTGGTTTTGATACCCATGACTGCGACTCCTTTGTTTGTTTAGACACAGCATAACGCAGGCCTGCTGACATCTGTGTGTCAGGAGCGTTATACGCTGATGCGGGTCACATAGAGTGCTACGAGCACGACGAGCGTGACAGGGATACGCAGAGTCATCCACCACGCAGGCGCGAGCCCTGATTTTTGAAAAGACAGGTCGATCGCAAGCAGGAACGCAAAACCGAACATAAGCGCTTCGAGTTTGTCGGCGTCCGTTCCAACCACAAAAAAGAAGACGTAAAGCGCTGGGAGGACGCTGGTGATGTAGGCGTAAGAGGCTTTGCCGTCTGGGGCTTTGGATGCAAATCCCCAAAGAATGCCCGTCATGAACGACAAAATGATGATCCCGTAGTGGATCACGGTTTCGACGCTGGAATAGGGGAAAAGCGTAAGAACGGTGTCGGTGTAAGCGCCGATTGCTCCAATCACAAACGGGGCCGCGCCTAGCGCCGTCAGCGCGGCGGGTGTTCTGGGCGGTAGCTGCATCAGGCGGCTGTGTCGCGCAGCACGCGGGGAACCTTGAAGGTGACGTTTTC
>CALLAV010000257.1 GCA_938001995.1 uncultured Amylibacter sp.
CCGGGTTCCAGCTTTGTTGCGCCGAATACTCCGTTGCGCGCAGCGCTGACCACTGAGGGGGCGAAGATCGCGGCAGGGCTGTCTGATCTGGGGAATTCCTACACGCCTGTGAGCGATATTCTGGACGAAAAGGCCTATGTGAACGGGATTGTTGGGCTAATGGCGACGGGGGGATCGACGAACCTGCTGATCCATTTGATCGCGATGGCGCGGGCCAGTGGTGTTGTGCTCGATTGGCAGGATTTTCAGGACATCGCAAATGTGGTGCCACTGCTGACGCGGATTTATCCCAATGGGTTGGCGGATGTGAACCACTTCCATGCAGCGGGTGGCCTTGGGCTGGTAGTGCGTGAGTTGCTGGGCGCTGGGCTGCTGCATGACGATACGTTGACGGTCGCGGGGCGCGGCTTGGCGCATTATACGAAAGAGCCGAAGTTGCGCGATGGGGTGTTGGTTTGGGAAGAAGGCGTGTCAGCGTCCTTGAACGACAAGATTATCGCCACGGTTGCAACGCCGTTTCAGGAGACGGGCGGCTTGTCCTCTCTGGTTGGGAACTTGGGGCATGGGGTGATGAAAACCTCGGCTGTGGCCGTTGAACGCCGTATGATTTCGGCGCCTTGTCGGGTGTTTCATGATCAGGCGTCAGTGGTCGCGGCGTTTCGTGCAGGGGAATTTGACAGCGACGTGGTCGTGGTGGTGCGCTATCAAGGGCCAAAGGCGAACGGGATGCCTGAGCTGCACGGGTTAACGCCCTGTTTGACGGTGTTGCAGGATCGCGGGATTAAAGTGGCGCTGGTCAGTGATGGGCGGATGTCGGGTGCGTCTGGTAAAGTTCCAGCGGCCATTCATGTGAGCCCTGAGGCCATTGATAACGGTCCGATTGCCTGTTTGCGCGACGGGGATATTGTGACCGTGGACGCAGAGGCGGGCATTTTGTCTGTTGATCCGCGCGTGCTGGAGCGTGAAATCACGCACCCTGATAGTGCGGAATGTTTTGGTGTCGGACGCGAGATGTTTGGCATTTTCCGCAACAACACCGGGGCCGCAAAAGACGGCGCCAGCGTATTTGAATTTTGAAGGACAGGACGATGATTACAGCAATTGACGCAAGCAAACGGAATTTGGAGCTGTGCAGTATGGCTCCTGTGATCCCTGTTTTGGTGGTCGAAGATGCCAGCACGGCGTTCGATTTCGGGACAGCACTCGTTGCAGGGGGATTACCCGTGCTGGAGGTGACACTGCGCACAGAAGACGCGCTTGATGTGATTACTCAGATGGCGAAGGTTAAAGGCGGCGTTGTTGGGGCAGGGACGTTGTTGACGCCACAGGATGTGAAGAACGCCAAAGCAGCGGGTGCGCAGTTTGGCGTCTCACCCGGCGCTACGGATATTTTGATTGCCGCGTGCGAGGCCGAAGGGCTGCCGTTATTGGCAGGGGCTGCGACGGCGAGTGAGTCGATGAGATTGTTGGAAAAGGGCTATTCCGTGCAGAAGTTTTTCCCTGCAGAGGCATCTGGCGGGGCTAAAGCGCTCGGTTCCTTGGCGTCACCTTTGCCGCAAATTACGTTTTGTCCGACGGGTGGTGTATCGCCAAAGAACGCGAATGATTACCTATCGTTGCCAAATGTGCGGTGTGTGGGGGGATCGTGGGTCGCGCCGAAGGATTTGGTAGCGGCTGGCGACTGGGATGCGGTTCAGGCCTTGGCCCAATCCGCATCGCAATTGTGATATTTATTTGCGACCTGTGACCACGTCGATGTCGGGCGCGTCTTCGGCCTTCATGCCGACAACGTGATAGCCTGCGTCCACGTGGTGGTTTTCGCCTGTGACGCCTGAGGACAGATCAGAACACAGGTACATGCCTGATTTGCCCACGTCGTCGGTCGTCACGTTGCGGCGGAGCGGTGAGTTCAGTTCGTTCCATTTCAGAATGTAGCGGAAATCGCCGATGCCCGATGCAGCCAGCGTTTTGATCGGGCCAGCGGACAGAGCGTTCACACGGATGTTTTTAGGGCCGAGGTCCATAGCGAGGTATTTAACGGATGCTTCAAGACCAGCCTTGGCGATACCCATGACATTATAGTGCGGCATAACCATTTCAGCGCCGTAATAGGTAAGAGTCAGCAACGCGCCGCCGTCTGGCATCATTTTTTCAGCGCGCTGGGCCACAGCGGTGAAGGAATAGACGGAAATATCCATCGTCATGCGGAAGTTGCCTTGGGACGTGTCCACATAGCGGCCGCGCAATTCGTTTTTGTCCGAGAAGCCAATGGCGTGCACAACAAAGTCCAGCTTGCCCCATTTGTCCTGTAGCGTTTCGAACAGCGTGTCGATGGACGCGTTGTCTGTGACATCGCATTCCAGCACCAGTTCGGACCCAACACTTTCAGCAAGCGGTTTGACCCGTTTGCCAAGCGCTTCGCCTTGATAGGAAAAGGCCAGCTCCGCACCCTGTTCGTGGCATGCTTTGGCAATACCCCATGCGATTGATTTGTCGTTAGCGACACCCATGATGAGGCCGCGCTTGCCTTGCATTAGTCCAGAATTCATTGCCTGCTCCTTAGCCGTCTTGCGGTTTTAACCATTTACGCGAAGGCAGGTGGGGCCGCAAGTCTGGGGTTTTGCTGCGGTAGAAATGTGTGAATGAAACGAATTTATTGAATATGTGTAGTTTTTTGTCACTAAACCCACGGTTACGTTTAGGTTAGGCTTGATTTGGGTCTCAAAATAATGTGGGGTGAGTTAAGCCGACCGGGAACGGCACTAAATATAGAGAACCGCACAATGCCGACAGAATTATCTTCGGACCGTGGCGGCGTATTTGCGGGGGATGATCCTTTCGCAATCGCCAAAGCTTGGCTTGAAGAAGCAAAAGCTGCCGAGGTCAATGATCCAAACGCGATAGCCCTATCGACGGTTGATAGTAGTGGTATGCCAAACGCGCGAATGGTGTTATTAAAAGACATCGAAGACGACGGATTTGTGTTTTTTACGAATTATACAAGTACTAAAGCATCCGAAGTGCTGGCGACTGGCAAAGCTGCATTTGTAATGCATTGGAAGTCTTTACGCAGACAAATTCGGGTTCGGGGTACGATCTCAAAGGTCAGCGATGCTGACTCGGACACTTATTTCTTGTCTCGTAGCGTGTTCAGTCGCGTTGGGGCATGGGCCAGTGATCAATCTTCCCCATTGGACAATCGGGGACAGCTTGAGCAGCAAGCAAAGAAGATGAAAGACGAATTGGGGGATGACCCTGGGCGACCACCACATTGGGGTGGGTTTCGGATTACGCCTTTGGAAATCGAGTTTTGGTGTGATGGCCCAGATCGGTTGCATGACCGATTTACATGGCGTCGGGACGCGGTGCAGTCTGATTGGATTGTAACACGACTCAACCCATAGTAGCTGTTTGAGTACAAGCGGCTTAACGAGTGAGAACGAAGTGAAAATACGAAATGTTTGAGAAGAGGGCACCGAAGAACGCGAATTGGGGAATTGGCGTTTCTTAATGTATACGTTAGAGGGTGATAACGGGTGTGCCCACAGTGGAGCGAAAAATGGGTTCTAAGACAGGCAGCGTAAAGTGGTTTGACAGTACCAAGGGTTTTGGGTTTGTGACCGACGACGCGGGCGGACGGGATATCCTGTTGCACGCCAACGTGCTGCGCAACTATGGCCACAGTTCAGTCGTTGAAGGCGCGCGCATTGTCGTCGAAGTGGCCGAAAGCGCCCGTGGCTTGCAAGCGCTAGAGATTCTGGATCTGGAATTGCCAGAAGCCAGTGAAGACGTTGTCTTGCGCGGTGTACCCGAGTTGGGCATCGATCTGACGACGCTGAAATCAAACGAGCCCCTGACACCTGCGCGGGTGAAGTGGTTCGATAAGATAAAAGGGTTCGGCTTTGTGAACCTGTTTGGCAATTCGGAAGACGTTTTTGTGCATATGGAAGTGCTGCGTGCCTATGGCATGGCAGAGCTGGCACAGGGCGAAGCGATTTGTGTGCGCACGGCGGATGGTCCGCGCGGGCGCATGGCGATTGAGATCCGAGCGTGGGATTTTGAGTGTGATAAAGGTAGCTAGTCTTGTTGCCGCTTTTGCGCTGATTGGCCACGGGGTTCTCGCTCAGTGTTCAGAAGACGTGGTCGATTTGCGTTGGGACGGTGGCAGTGCGCGGTTTAACGTTGAAATTGCCGATGATGACCAAGAGCGTGGCCGCGGTCTGATGTTCGTTGAAAGCATGGGCCGTTATAACGGTATGTTGTTTATCTATGATGCGCCATCCACGGTGGCCTTTTGGATGAAGAACACTTTGATCCCCCTAGATATGGTGTTCCTAGATCAGCACGGTGTTGTGCAGCACGTGCATGAAAATGCTGTGCCTGGCAGTTTGGAAACCATTCCGGGCGGGGACAATATTCTGGCCGTTTTAGAAGTAAACGGTGGCTTGGCCAGCAAGCTGGGTTTGGTCAAAGGTGCAGAGATGCGCCACCCTGCGTTTGCGCAATCGATGCCCGCTTGGGCCTGCGAGTAAATCAAAGTATTTTTGGGGTTTTCAAACCCGCAAGGGCGGCGTATATCGCCACCACTGGTTCGGGGCGTGGCGCAGCCTGGTAGCGCACCTGTTTTGGGTACAGGGGGTCGTGAGTTCGAATCTCGCCGCCCCGACCAGTAAAATTTCCCCACTTGTTATACAGGCTATCGAGGTGCGTGTACTTCGACACACTTCGCAATGGTTCGATGTGATTCCGATCTATTTGCCAGTTGTATGGTGTTTTGTGAGAAGGGAATTCTCATTTTTTGGGTAATCGCACCAGATTTCTCGGCAGGGTGGAGCAACTGGACATATTCGGCGCTCAGAAAAAATGCGGCTAAAAACTTTTTTGTTAACCTTTGATTCTGTGGATTGCGTGTGGACGAAATGGGCGCGGATTCAATTTTTTCTTTGTTCTGGCTTGGTTATCAGATTGTGCGGATGTGAAGTCCTAGATTTAGGCCCGCCGGTTGAATTGCGGCAACAGCGGGTCAATGGAAAAATGGGCAAAATTCTAAAAATTTTTCGTTGACGGAGTCGCGAGCATCGTACAGTTTGTGCAGGCCTCCGATAAGAACCACAACATTTAGTGGGCACGTATAGAGGCAGGGAATGAAGGGCAGACGGCAGCTTTCAAGCTTGGGACACACCAAGCCATGGCGCACGAGTCCTTGTGAAAATGTATTTAGCTTACGGGGCAGCCATGAAAATCGAACGCCGATTTACCAAAGAAAATCAAGACGCATACGCGGATATCGACTTCCACACGACAACTTCTGAAATCCGCAACCCTGATGGGACCGTCGTATTTTCATTGGACGCGGTCGAAGTTCCAAAAAGCTGGAGCCAGGTGGCAGCGGATGTGATTGCACAGAAGTATTTCCGCAAAGCGGGTCTGGCATCCAAACTGAAGCGCGTGAAGGAAAAGGGCGTTCCTGCGTTCCTGTGGCGTTCGGTTCCTGATGGAAAGTCTGACGCAAAAGAGTATGACGGGGAAACATCTTCAAAGCAGGTTTTTGACCGACTTGCAGGCGCTTGGGCGTATTGGGGATGGAAAGGCGGCATGTTTGACACAGAATCAGACGCACGCGCCTATTACGACGAGATGCGGTTCATGTTGGCAAACCAAATGGCAGCGCCAAACAGCCCGCAATGGTTTAACACCGGTCTGCACTGGGCCTATGGCATCGATGGTCCGAGCCAAGGGCACCACTATGTTGATTACAAGACCGGCAAGCTGACCAAGTCGAAGTCAGCCTATGAACATCCGCAGCCACATGCTTGTTTCATCCAATCGGTTAGTGACGATTTGGTAAACGAGGGCGGCATCATGGACCTTTGGGTTCGCGAAGCGCGTTTGTTCAAATACGGCTCGGGCACGGGTACTAACTTCTCCTCCCTGCGAAGTGCTTCTGAGCCACTTGGCGGCGGCGGCAAATCCTCTGGGCTTATGTCCTTTTTGAAGATTGGGGATAGAGCCGCCGGCGCAATTAAGTCGGGTGGGACCACCCGTCGCGCGGCGAAGATGGTGATCTGCGACATGGATCACCCTGACATTAAGGACTTCATAAACTGGAAGGTCCGTGAAGAGCAGAAGGTTGCCTCCCTCGTGGCGGGCTCCAAGATGCACGAAGACAAGTTGAACGAAATCTTTGGCGCGATCCGCGCTTGGGATGGCTCCGAAGAGGGCGCGTTCGATCCGAAAGCCAACGCTGGCCTGAAAGCGGCGATCAAGTCCGCCAAGAAAGCCCGCATTCCAGAAACATATGTGAACCGTGTGTTGCAGTACGCCAAGCAAGGGTTCGAGAGCATCGAATTCCCGACATACGACACAGATTGGGATTCAGAGGCTTACGGCACGGTTGCGGGTCAAAACTCCAACAACTCTGTTCGTGTCACTAACGCTTTCCTGAAGGCTGTTGAGGACGACAAGCCGTGGGAATTGCTGCGTCGTACAGATGGTGAAGTGTCCGAAACTGTATCCGCGCGTGAATTGTGGGAAGACATTGGTCACGCCGCATGGGCCTGCGCCGATCCAGGTGTTCAGTATCACGACACGATCAACCAATGGCACACATGCCCAGAAGACGGCCAGATCCGTGGGTCCAACCCATGTTCCGAATACATGTTCCTTGACGATACGGCCTGTAACCTTGCCTCCATGAACCTGTTGAAGTTCTACGCAGATGGCAAATTTGATGCAGCGTCTTACATGCACGCGTCCCGTCTTTGGACCATGACGCTGGAAATCAGCGTTCTGATGGCGCAATTCCCGTCCAAAGAAATCGCAGAGCTGTCTTACAAGTTCCGCACGCTGGGTCTGGGCTATGCAAACATCGGCGGCTTGCTGATGAACATGGGCTATTCTTACGACTCTGACGAAGGCCGTGCCATGTGTGGTGCGCTGACCGCTGTGATGACAGGTGTGGCGTATGCGACCTCTGCTGAAATGGCGAAAGAGTTGGGGCCTTTCCCGGGCTACGACAAGAACGCGAACCACATGCTGCGTGTTATGCGCAACCATGCGCTGGCCGCTGAAGGCGCGACGGATGGTTACGACGCGCTCGATGTGAAACCTGTTCCGCTCGATCATGCGAACAGCCCTGATCCTGAATTGTCTGAGCTGTCCAAGACAGTATGGCAAGAAGCGGTCGCGCTTGGCGAAAAGCACGGCTATCGCAACGCGCAGGTGTCTGTGATTGCGCCAACGGGTACAATCGGTTTGGTCATGGATTGTGACACAACAGGGATCGAACCTGACTTTGCCTTGGTGAAATTCAAAAAGCTGGCCGGTGGCGGATATTTCAAAATCATCAACCAATCTGTGCCTGCGGCCCTGACCACACTGGGCTATACTACGAGCCAAATCGAGGAAGTGATTTCCTACGCAGTTGGCCACGGCACCATGGGCAACGCCCCTGACATCAACCACACCACGTTGAAAGGTCACGGCTTTGGCCAAGCAGAGATCGACAAGATCGAAGCAGCCTTGCCAACAGCCTTCGACATTCGTTTTGTGTTCAACCAATGGACGCTGGGCGCGGATTTCTGTTCTGGCACGCTCGGCATTCCAGCTGAAAAGCTGAACGATCCGTCCTTTGATCTGCTGACACATCTTGGGTTTTCCAAGAAGCAAATTGAAGCAGCTAACAATCACGTATGTGGGACCATGACACTGGAAGGGTCACCGTTCTTGAAAGACGAGCATCTGTCCGTGTTTGATTGTGCGAACCCATGCGGCAAGATCGGCAAACGCTTCTTGTCCGTGGACAGCCACATCACAATGATGGCCGCGGCGCAGTCGTTTATCTCTGGTGCGATTTCCAAGACGATCAACATGCCGTCTGACGCCACGATTGAGGATTGTCAGAAAGCATACGAGCGGTCTTGGTCGCTTGGCGTGAAAGCAAACGCGTTGTATCGTGACGGCTCCAAACTGTCCCAGCCGCTGTCTTCTGCACTGATTGACGATGATGACGACGAGGATCTGGAAGAAACACTGCTCGAAGCGCCATCTGGTGAGCGGGCGCAGGTTCTGGCTGAAAAGATCGTAGAAAAAATCATCGTGAAAGAGATCGCGCAGGCGCGGGCGAAACTGCCAGAGCGTCGTAAGGGCTATACTCAGAAAGCGACAGTTGGCGGGCACAAAGTGTACTTGCGCACAGGCGAGTACGAAGATGGCAACCTTGGTGAAATCTTTATCGATATGCACAAAGAGGGTGCTGGTTTCCGCGCCATGATGAACAACTTCGCCATCGCGGTGTCCGTTGGTCTTCAGTACGGCGTGCCACTGGAAGAATTCGTCGATGCCTTCACATTCACCAAGTTCGAACCTGCGGGCATGGTTCAGGGCAACGACAGCATCAAGAATGCAACGTCAATCCTTGACTACATCTTCCGCGAACTGGCTGTGTCTTACCTCGATCGCACCGATCTGGCCCACGTTAAACCAGAAGGCGCATCTTTCGATGACCTTGGCCGTGGCGAAGAAGAAGGCGTGTCTAACATTCAGGAGATGTCAGACTCTGCAGCATCCAAGTCTTTGGAAGTGCTCAAGCAAATCTCCTCTACCGGGTATCTGCGCAAGCGCATGCCACAAGAGCTGATCGTGCTGAACGGCGGCGGTGGCGGTGAAACGGCGCTGGCTAGTGACGCAAGTGTTGCGACTGATGTTGCCGTGGCTGAGACATCCACCGTGGCCGTCGCCACCAGCATGACCGCGCGTGATAAGGCGAAAATGCAGGGGTATGAAGGCGAGGCCTGCGGTGAATGCGGCAACTACACGCTG
>CALLAV010000258.1 GCA_938001995.1 uncultured Amylibacter sp.
GTTGGGACGTTTCAGTATTTCTTTGCGCGACAGGATACGGAGAGCCTGCGAACGTTGGCGGATTACGTGATTGATCGGCATTATCCTGCGGCGAAAGAGGCGGAAAATCCTCCGCTTGAAATGCTAAACATGGTGATGGAACGTTATGCCAAGCTGATCGCGCAGTGGATGTGTTTGGGATTCATTCACGGTGTAATGAACACGGATAATGTACAGATAGCAGGGGAGACTATTGATTACGGGCCCTGCGCGTTTATGGACGATTTCCACCCCAATACGGTGTTCAGTTCGATTGATCAGAACGGCCGCTATGCTTGGGTGAATCAACCGAATATCGGAGTCTGGAATATCTCGCGACTCGCAGAGGCATTGCTGCCGATATTGAGTGACGAAGAGGATGCTGCGGTCAAACTGGCAGAGGGAGCTGTTGAAGGGTTTTCAGCGATTTTTAACGATGCACTGAACGAAGGGATTGCGGCTAAACTGGGTATCGCCGTGGATGCGGCGTTCATGCAGGCGACCTTCAAAGTGATGACGGATCACGGGTGCGATTTCACGTTGTTCTTTGCTGAATTGACGCGGATTGCAGAAGGCGGATCGGACACAGCCTTTGCCGCGCTGTTTGTGACCCCCGAACCTGCACAGGAATGGTTGGACACGTGGCGAGCGATACATGATCCTGCGCTTTTGGCGGACATGAAGACTGCAAATCCAGTCTATATCCCACGAAATCATAGGGTTGAGGAAGCAATCGCAAATGCGCTTAATGGGGATTTCGAGCCGTTTGAGGCTTTGGTTTCCGTGTTGGATCAGCCGTTTGAAACCCGTGACGGATTAGCAAAATACGAAAGGCCACCCTCCGAAGATCAAGTTGTCCATCAAACTTTTTGCGGCACATGAATTTTAGCACACCTTTGGTTATCCTGCTGGCACTGGTGGTTTGCCTCGTTATCGCGTGGTTCACGCGACAGCCGATGAGCGCGAAGGTCCGACGCAATGCGCCGGGTGAATTTATCGAAATTGCAGGGGGCGTAATCCACTATCAATGGCACGGCCCTACGACGGGGCCTGTGGTTGTTATGGTCCACGGTCTGACCACGCCAAGCTTTGTCTGGCGGGATCAAATTCCTGCGCTAACACGTGCAGGATATCGTGTTTTGACGTTCGATCATTTTGGGCGTGGTTACTCGGATCGGCCCGTCGGACAGCAGGACTTATCCTTCTTTATGAATGAGTTAGAAAGCGTTCTCGACACGCTCAAAGTACGGGCTGGTTATGATCTGCTTGGCTATTCTATGGGTGGTGGGATTGTAACACAGTTTGCGTCCTTGCGGCGGGACCGCATTCGAAAACTGATCCTAATTGCGCCGATTGGATTTCTGAAAGGACGGCCCAATTGGGTGGCGCGATGGCCTTTGATCGGGGACCTAGCCATGTTCATGTTTGGCGGCTGGAGCCTGCGGAGTGGCGCAAAAAAGGCAGGATTGGCCGAAGGCGTTGATGCCGACATGATTGCAATGCAGCGGCGCGAGACACGATATGCCGGGTATGGCGCTGCGGTTTTAAGCAGCCTACGTCACACTATTTATACGGATCTGCGGGACGCCCACCGCATTCTAAAAGACCGCGACATGCCTATCCTCGCGCTGTTTGGCAAAGACGATGATGTGGTCCCAATAGACAATGCCATGCGTCTGCGCGAGGTGAACCGAGACGCGCTAATCGTTGAAATCAAGGGCGCTGGTCACGCGCTGGTCACGACGCATCCTACGCATGTCAACGACGCTATTTTGGCGTTTCTTCGGGATTGACCACGTCTGGTTCGGCCTCTAGCGATCCCGTCATCAGCGGCAGCATGGTCGTGTTCTCTGCCAGATCATCGCTCTCTGGCGGGGTCTTCCAATCCATCGCATCAAAGCTGGCACAATTGTCGCATTTTGGCGCCCATGTGGTGTGGATTTTGTTGCAGTTACCGCAAATCCACTGCGGACCACGGGATGCCGAAAGAGCCTTGGTCAGCCAGCCGCGCACGACGACATCTTCTGCGCCTTCGCCCTTTTCAATTGCCGCCATAATAGCAAGCGAGCGAGCCGTTGGCTCTGCTTCTGCTAAAGTTCCGATCGCGCGGCGTGCGCCTGGAAAATCTTCGGCATTGAGCATGAGTTCTGCTTGCAACATGCGGGCCTCTGCATTGTCGGAATTGGCCCGAAGCAACTGATTGAATCGTTTCAAACGCGCCGCAGGAGTTTCATCGGGTTCGATGTCCGCAAACGCACTGGCAAGATCGGGATGGGGTTTGCTGCCCCACGCCTTTTTCAAAACCTTTGCAGCCGCCCGCTTGTTGTTATCAAGCAGATGCATTTCAGATGCTAAAACAGCGGCAGGAATAAGATCAGGTGACAAAGCATTTGCCTGAAGCGCGGCTTGCTTCCCTGTTGGGATTTCGCCGTCATCCAACAAGCGACGCGCATCTGCAAGCGACAGAACCGCATCACGGCGGCGACCCACATCGCGGGGTAAAGTGTTCGCTTTAACTTTAGCTTCGATGGTTTTGCGCGCGCCTGACCATTCTTGCTTTTCCGTCTGAAGAGAGAACAAGGTTTCAAGCGTGGCATCATGCGCGGGGCGCAGAGCGAACGCTTTTTCCGCCAGCTTTAACGCGGTATCCGTGTCGCCTTCAGCAAGTTTTTGTTTCATCAAACCTTGCACACCGACGAACCGCGTACGGTCGTTTTGCAGTAGGTTTTTATAGTATTTCAGCGCACGTTTCGTGTCGCCTGACATTTCGGCAGCTTGAGCGCTGATCAGTTGAGTCAATTCGGGACGTTCCAGATAGCGTTCGGCTTTGGCGGCCTTTTGCGAGGCTGTTTTGCCTTCACCAGCGGCCAATGCGACCATGCCGTCAGCCAGAGCTTCAAAGCCTTTACGCTCGCGGTTGCGCGTGAAATAGCGGGACACTGCGGTTTCATCCCCGTTGAAGAATTTGAAGACCGCGACCAGCAATCCGAACAGTTTGAACGCGACCCAAACAGCGATCATAAACGCCACAAGACCGATCAAACCTGCGATGGGTGTAAAGCGATGTTCTTCGCCATTAAATGAGAGTTTCACCTCGCCGCCTGCTTCGATCAGGTAGGAACCAGCAAAGGCCGCAGCCACGATGAGCGCGATGAAAAAGACGATACGAATCAGGGACAGCAGCATGTGTCGCGCTTTCTTTTAGGATGCGCCAAGGGCGGCAGAGAGGTCTTTGAGGTCGGACTGCGCGGCGGCAAGTGCGCCGAGTTTCGCGATCCAGCCAGACATGGCAGATTTAGCCGCGTCTGGCAGGCTGTTCGCTTCGGTTAGCGCAGCATCAAGACGGCGGTTCACAAGATCGTCTTCGACGCGGGACAATATGGCGTCTGTTTCGGGGCCTTCTTTGCGTTCTAGCGAACGGGTACCGACTTGCGATTTGAAAAAGGCGCCAAATTTGCTGATGGAACCATCGTCTGCTTTTGCCTGTATGTCAGCACGAAGCGCGTTGTGCGCGGCGTCAGAAAACCCGTTGCGCAGCGTTGTCCAAGACGCCGTGCCGTTTTCGGCAACAGCCGCAAGGCCAGCAGGAATTTCTGCACCTGTCACACTCGCCAATGCATCAAGGGACGCTTTAAATGGTCCGCCTGTGTCTAACGCAGCAGCAATATCCGTCAGGTTTTTCTTTGTTGCAGTGGAAGCAACTTGTTCGGATGCCTCTTTTTGCGCTTCTTCCACGCGACGGGCCGATGCGGATGCGGCTTCTTCAACCTTTTGGCTCAATGCGCCATTTTTGGCGGCGAGGTCAGCAACTTGTGCCTTCAATCCTTCAAGCACGGCTTGATAGCCAGAAAGCTTGCTTGCGGCTTCTTCTGAAAGGGTCGCGCCATTTTCAGTGATTTGCAGCGACAAGCGTTCACCAACCGCGGCGAGTTCGGCATTCAACCCTTCCACTTGGGATTCCAGCGACGCGATGCGGGCCTCAATATCTTGACCATCCGTGGCGGCAAGCGTGTCTTTGATTGTTGCCAATTCTTCGGCTTGCGTCGCCGCATAGGCTGCAATGGCTTCGTCTATCGCTTCTTTTTCAACGCCGCGATTTTTCGGCATGGCTTCGATGCGTGCGGTCAATTCCGTGCGCAATGCCTCGATATCGGCGCGCGTCTCGGATTTACCTGGCATCAGAAATTCCGCGACAGGGGCAAGGCCTGCAGGCAACATCGGCGCCAACTTTGGTGCGCCCCATAGTGCAATGGCAATACCGACAAAGATTAGAAACAATCCGCGCAACACACGCGCGGCAAGTGAGGCGCGAACTTCTTCTTCTTCAACCACAGCTTCGGGTTCAGGCTCGAGTTCAGCGGCAACCTCTTCCACGCCTTCTTCAACCGGTTCCACGGTTTCTTCTAGCGTTTCTTCAACAGCGTCTGTCACGTCTTCAGCCGTTGCGGCATCCACAACTTCTGCATCTTCGATTTTCGATGATTTATTCGGTTTTTTAGCCACGCGTCGAAAGCCCTGTTTTAAAACTGGAAAGATTCCCCTGCCAAGAAGTTAAGCACTGCGGGTCGCGGTCTCAACCCCAATGCGCAAACTGCGGTAAAATCGCGCTATAAAAGATCAGAAATTGCCGAGATCATAGCGTCCCGTGTGGGGCCCGTGGCCAAGATTTGTGCAGCATTTGTATGGGATAGCGGTGCACGGGCATTTTCAGAGATAAAAACAAAGGTTACTGCGGACAGGTCCAGTTCAGCGGTTTGATCCGCAAAAATGCGAGCCGTGTTGGGCGATGACACAGGTACAATCGTAGGGTATTTGAGAGCCGAAAGTGCCTTATTTGTAAGGGCTTGGGGGCTTTGTTCGTACACCACGCAGCGTTGTGTGACATACCCCAATTCACACAATTGTCCATCAATGTCATGTGCAACCATTGCGCCGCAAACGTAAATTAGTGGGCCTTTTGCAGGGTCTGCGACAGAGCCCGCAAGTTTCAGCAAATCGGAAGCCGTCCCCCCAGCAGATTGCGCAGTAAAACCAGCGTCTTTTGCTGCATTTGCGGTGGTATCACCCACACATAATGCGGGAATCGTTCGGTTTTCGGTTTGGTCCGCAAAAAATTTCACGCCGTTGACTGAGGAAAACAACAAGAATTGCGCTTGTTTTGGCGGCTCGGCAGCGACGCTGTGGGTTTCGATCACAGGAGAGTAGAGCGTGGTGGGCATTTTACCAGTGAGCGATGTAAGAGCTTGCACGAAATCCATGGCTTGGGCCAATGGGCGGATCATCAAGAGGGTCGGATTGGGCATGTTGACGATGGAACCATTGCTGTGTCTGGGTGCAAATGTTACCTGCAAGGTCAAGCAAACCACGGCGAGCGGCGATTGGCAATGACGCAGATTTACACGATTCTTGGGATTGAGAGCAGTTGCGATGATACGGCTGCGGCTGTTGTGCGCGGATCTGTTGGCGTCGCAGGTGATGTGTTGTCGTCTGTGGTCTGGGGTCAAGAGACCTTGCACGCCGATTTCGGCGGCGTGGTACCAGAGATTGCGGCCCGCGCTCATGCGGAGCGGCTGGATCTGTGCGTGGAACGCGCGTTGGCGGAAGCTGGTCTTGCGTTGGCGGATGTGGATGCGATTGCGGTGACGTCTGGACCTGGGCTGATTGGCGGTGTGATTAGCGGTGTGATGTGCGCCAAAGGGCTGTCGATTGGATCGGGTAAGCCGTTACTGGGGGTGAATCATCTGGCGGGCCATGCGCTGACGCCGCGTATGACAGATGGGGTAGCCTATCCATATTTGATGCTGCTGGTGTCTGGTGGGCATTGTCAGTTTCTGGGCGTGCATGGGCCTGATGAATTTACGCGGATGGGCGGCACGATTGATGACGCCCCTGGTGAGGCGTTTGATAAATCGGCGAAGCTGTTGGGCCTTGGGTATCCAGGAGGGCCGTTGATTGAACGGGAGGCGTTGGAGGGCGATGCCAAGCGGTTTAAGTTTCCACGTCCGCTGTTAGATCGGCCTGATATGGATATGTCGTTTTCTGGGCTGAAGACTGCGTTGCGACGGGCGCGGGATGCGATGATTGCGGAAAAAGGTGGGATCACGGTGCAGGATCGGCGGGATTTATGCGCGAGTTTTCAGGTGGCTGTGGCGGATACGCTGGCCGAGAAAACGCGCCGCGCCTGTAAGGCGTTTGGGTCGCAGACAACGTTGGCAGTTGCAGGTGGTGTGGCGGCGAATTCGGTTATTCGGGCCAGCCTGCAAGATGTGGCGGATGAGCAAGGGTTTCAGTTTTTAGCCCCGCCGTTGAAGTATTGCACGGACAACGCGGCAATGATTGCGTGGGCGGGTTTGGAGCGATTTGCAGCGGGCCATTCGGATGACATGAGCCTATCGGCGCGGCCCCGTTGGCCGCTGGATCGGACGGCTGCGCCGATGCTGGGGTCAGGGAAAAAGGGGGCCAAGGCATGACGCATATCGGTGTGATTGGGGCGGGTGCGTTTGGGACTGCGTTGGCGAGTGTGATGCGATCGGGCGGGCTGGACGTGACCCTGTGGGGGCGTGACACGGCGCAGGTTGCGGCGATGCAAACGGATCGGCAGAACGCGCGGTATTTGGCGGGGGTGGACCTGCCCGATGGGTTGAACGTGACGGCAGATTTGGGTGATTTGCAGAGGGCAGATGTTGTGCTGATGGCGTTGCCTGCACAGCGGTTGCGAGGGTTTCTGGCGGGCAGTGGGTTTGCCACGGATGCGCCCGTTGTGCTGTGCGCTAAGGGGATCGAGGGCGACACGGGGCTGTTGCAAACACAGGTGTTTGATGGGGCGCGAATGGCGGTTTTGTCGGGGCCAGGGTTTGCGACGGAAATGACCAAGGGCATGCCAACAGCGCTGTCGATCGCGTGCACGGATGCGGTGCTGGGGACAGAATTACAGGAAAAGTTGTCGACACAAACCCTGCGGCTGTATCTGACACGGGATGTGACGGGGGTGCAGTTGGGTGGTGCATTGAAGAACGTTTATGCCATTGCTTGCGGGATTGTTGTTGGTGCGGGGCTCGGTGAAAGCGCGCGTGCGGCGTTGATGACGCGAGGATTTGCAGAGCTGGCGCGGTTGGCGGGTGCGATGGGTGCGCAGACAGAGACGTTGATGGGGCTGTCAGGTTTTGGGGATCTGGCGCTAAGCTGTACCTCACTGCAATCG
>CALLAV010000259.1 GCA_938001995.1 uncultured Amylibacter sp.
GCAAACCAAGCGTTATCTCGAACGTTTTTCAAGGACTTAATTTGTTGATTTGCCAGTCGAATTTCTTTTTCAAGAGTAGTATCACTCGAGAGGGAATTTTGTTCTGCCAAAGTCGCGTTACTGAATGGCTGTAGGCCTCCCGAAACAATAAGCATGGTTGAATGGGCTTCTTGAGCGATGCGCTTCATCAACATGACAGCGACTGCACAACCATCGTCATTCAAAACTGCTCGGTAAGTAAGTTCATCTTCCTGCAATACAGAAATTGGTACTGGAGTATTGCCACTCTGCAGGACCTGAAAAAGTTTCATGTCTGTTGGTCGGCCAGATTGAGCCGAGACAGTTGAATTGACCGTTAGGCATGTAAACAAAGGTATTAACAGAAATTTAGAAACCTTAAGCATCTTCATGGTACCGCTTTACTGCAAATCGGCGAAGGCGGATTTTAGGCGGGAAACGGCCTTTTCTACATTCGCACGGGGTGTGCCGAGGTTGAAGCGCAGGAAGGGTTCGCCGCCTGTGCCAAAGGTTGGGCCGTCGTTTGGGGCGATTTTGGCCTGTTTGCGAACACGGTCGAGGACTTCGTCCATCGGCATGCCCGTGCCAGAGAAATCGACCCATGCCAGATAAGTGGATTCCATCGGCATAGATTTGAGGCCCGGAATGGCGTTGATGCCTTCGTCAAAGATGCGGGCGTTTTCAGCGATGTATGCGCGCATGTCATCGACCCATGCGGCCCCTTCTGGCGAGTAGGCGGCTGCCGTCATGGCTGTGCCGTACAGGGTGGAGGAGACGCCGAGGGCCAGCATGGTGGCGTTGAATTTGGCCCGTAGGTCTGGATCATGGATGATGACGTTGCCATCGTGGTTGCCCGCGATGTTGAAAGTTTTCGACGGTGCCGTAAGCATGATCAGTCGGTCGACGCAATCGGGTGCGGCGAGCGGCATGGGGTGGTGGGTTTTGCCAGGAAACACGATGTCGTGGTGGATTTCATCGGATACGATCAACAGGTTGTGGCGTTTGGCAAATGCGGCGAGACCTTGGAGCTCTTGTTTGCTCCACAGTCGGCCAGACGGGTTGTGCGGGGAGCACAGGATCAGCATGGTCTCGGACCCAGTCATTTGCGCGTCGTAAGCATCGAAATCCATCTGATAGACGCCGTTTTCTTGCACCAATTCGCATTCTTTGACGCGACGGCCTGCGTTTTTGATGACCTTGGCAAAGGCGTGATAAACGGGCGTGAACAGGACGATTTCGTCGTTTGGTTGCGTGTAGGTTTGCAAACACATGCCCACCGCGTTCACGAGGCCGTAGGTGGTAAAGATCTCTTCGGGTTTCACTGTCCAGCCGTGGCGGTTTTGCATCCACCAGATGATCGCGCCTTTGTAATCGTCGTAGTCCGAGCGGTACCCGAATACACCGTGATCCGTGAGGTCTTGAGCCGCTTTGAGGATGCAATCGGGCGAGCGGAAATCCATGTCTGCGACCCACATGGCCAGACCATCATCGGGAGAGACACCATAGAGCGTTTCCATCGCATCCCATTTGGCGCTGCGGGTGTTGCGGCGGTCGATGATGTCGTCAAAGCTCATGGTGTGTTCCTTCGTCTGCGTGTTTGGTTGGGATGCTACGGTTTAGCGGCGCTGGCGCAAGCGGTTTTTGGGCATCTTGCAGAGCCTGTTGGATTGTCCTAAATGGCGGTATGGCTGTTAAAGATATACTTATCCACCCCGACCCGCTTTTGAAAAAGCAATGCGATGCTGTTGAGGCTGTGTCCGAAGACGTGCAGGCCTTGGCGCGCGATATGCTAGAGACAATGTATGCCGCCCCCGGTGTTGGATTGGCCGCACCGCAAGTGGGCGTATTGAGCCGCATTTTTGTGATGGACTGCACCGCAAAGGAAGATGAGCCAGAGCCGCTCGTTTTGATCAACCCGCAAGTTGTTTGGACGTCGGACGAAAAAAACGTCTACAACGAGGGCTGCCTGTCCTTGCCTGAAATGTACGAAGATGTGGAACGGCCTGCGAAAGCAGTGATGCAGTTTCTGGACATTGACGGCGCACAGCAAGAACGCGAGTTTGACGGGCTGTGGGCCACCTGTGCGCAGCATGAGTTGGATCATCTGAATGGCAAGCTGTTCATTGATTATCTGAGCGGGTTGAAACGCACGATGATCACCAAGAAGATGATGAAGCTGAAAAAAGAGCGGGCGCGCGCGTGACCATTCGCCCGTTTATCCCGTGGCCCGATGCGCGGTTGCGCACGGTCTGTGATCCTGTGGAAGCTATCGATGACGGGGTGCGGGCGACATGGGATGATATGCTCGACAGTATGTACGGCATGGGCGCAGGCGTTGGGCTGGCGGCGCCACAGATTGGCGTGATGCAACGACTGGCCGTGGTGGATGCCAGCGACAGCGGCAAAGAACCCATTCGCATGGCCAACCCCGAAGTGATTGATGCAAGCGTAAAGTTTCGTGAGTATGCGGAGGCTTCGCCCAATTTGCCGGGCGTTTCGGCCAAGATTTCGCGGCCTCGGGGTGTGACCGTGACCTATTTGGACGAAACGGGGATGAAAGTGCGCAAAGACTTTGTCGGCCTGTGGGCCACGTCGGTGCAACACCAGATCGATCATCTGAACGGCAAGATGTATTTTGACAATCTGTCGGCGGTGAAACGTAAGATGCTGATCGCCAAAGCCAAGAAGCAGGCGAAAAAGTCATGAGGGTCGTGTTCATGGGCACGCCTGATTTTTCTGTTCCGATCCTGGAAGGGATCGTTGCAGCAGGGCACGATGTGTGTGCTGTCTATTGCCAGCCGCCGCGACCTGCGGGACGTGGTAAGAAAGATCGCAATTCGGCGGTTCAGATAGTGGCGGAGCGGCTGGGCTTAGAGGTCCGCTATCCTGTGAATTTTAAAGACGAGTCTGATGTTGCTGCGTTTGAGGCGCTGGGCGCAGATGTTGGTGTTGTGGTGGCCTATGGGTTGATCCTGCCGCAAGTGGTTTTGGATGCACCGTCTAAGGGGTGTTTGAACATTCATGCGAGCTTACTGCCCCGTTGGCGCGGGGCTGCGCCTATCCATCGTGCAATCATGGCAGGGGATTCGCAGACAGGTGTTTGTGTTATGCAAATGGAGGCGGGGCTGGA
The DNA here is from genome assembly GCA_938001995.1 of uncultured Amylibacter sp. Classification (GTDB taxonomy): domain Bacteria; phylum Pseudomonadota; class Alphaproteobacteria; order Rhodobacterales; family Rhodobacteraceae; genus Amylibacter. Next base: position 3,149 of record CALLAV010000259.1, read on the forward strand.
TACAGGGCCGGTCATCCAAACTGTGCGGACGGATATTTTGAACGGCGACACGACTGGGGCGCTGCATGATCGGCTGAGTTTGATGGGGCGCGATGCGATCTTAGACGTGCTGGCGGATGGGGTTTCTGGCAAAGCTGTTTCGCAGGCTCAGGATGGTGTGGTTTATGCTGCAAAGATTGAGAAAGCCGAGGCCGAGGTTGATTGGTCACGTCCTGCATCTGAAGTCGATCAGCATATTCGGGGTTTATCGCCGTTTCCAGGGGCATGGACGATGATGGATGGGCAACGGGTAAAGCTGTTGCTGTCGACCGTTTCCGAGGGTGCTGGAAGCGCGGGTGGTGTTTTGAATGATACGCTGCGTGTGGCCTGTGGTGACGGTGCTGTAGACTTGGTTCGGTTGCAGCGGGCGGGCAAAGGCGCGATGGACGTGCAGGCGTTTTTGCAGGGGTTTCCTGTGGCACAGGGTGCGCGTTTGGGTGGACCTGCGCAGTAATATTCTATGCCTTCGGCGAGGATATTGGGAAAACAAAAAGCAAAGCGTGGCAATTTTAATAAAATTGTTTGTTTATTGTTTAGGTGGGCGGCTTTTGTAGACAGGCAAGCGCCAACCAAAAGCGATGGATCCTGCGCGTAAGGTGAGTGTGACGAGGGTGCAGGCGGCCAGCGCCACCAGCGGATTTTGCGTGAGTTGTGTTGTGGCCAGGGCCGCAAGCGCGCCTGCGAAGGCGGCGGTGACATAGAGTTCGCCTTGTTTGAGCGCGAGGGGCAGCTCGTTTGCCACCACATCACGCATCAGGCCGCCCATCGTGCCTGTGACCGCACCCATGAGGGCAACGATTATGGGCGAATGACCCAAATTGAGCGCAACGCCAGCGCCAGCGGCCACTGCAACGGAAAGGGCAAGCGCGTCGAGCCAGAGAAGGACGCGTTGGCGGGATTCAAACAGGTGTGCGGTTGCGAAGACAAGGATGGCGGCAAGGGTAGCGACGGCGATGAAGCTGGGGGCGTCGATCCAGAAGATCGGGTTTCTGTCGAGCAGCAGGTCGCGGATGGTGCCGCCGCCG
>CALLAV010000260.1 GCA_938001995.1 uncultured Amylibacter sp.
CGGATTGAGGGCTTTGATAGCGTGAAAGCGGATGTTGTGTCCGCCCGCGCGTTGGCGTCGGTCGAAAATCTGTTTGAATATACCGAGAAAATTTTGAAGCCAGATGCGATTTGTCTTTATTTGAAAGGGCAAAATTGCGACAGTGAGCTGGAAGAGGCGAGTCGGTCTTGGACATACGAAGCGGAGAAATTCGCCAGCAAAACCGACGAAAACGGAACAGTTTTACGGATCAAGGATATTGCACGTGTCGGATGATAGCGGCGATTTGAAGCCTGCCAAGGTGCTCTCAGTTGCGAACCAAAAGGGCGGCGTGGGTAAAACGACAACCGCTATCAATTTGGGAACAGCACTGGCTGCTGTGGGTAAGCGCGTTCTACTGATGGATCTTGATCCTCAGGGGAATGCTTCAACAGGGCTTGGCATTGACCCATCACAGCGTAAAGTTACGATGTATGATGTTTTGGTGGACCAAACCAACCTTAAAGACGCGGTTATTAAAACTTCGGTTCCTAACTTATTTCTAGCACCGTCGTCTGTGGATTTGAGCTCTGCCGATGTGGAATTGGTAGATGATCAGCGCCGTGTGTTGCGTTTGCGGGCTGCTTTGAAAGATTTGCAGCGGTTTGAGGACGAGTTTGACTATGTTTTCATTGATTGCCCACCATCCTTGAATCTCTTGACGCTAAATGCATTGGCGGCGAGCCAATCGGTCATAGTTCCGCTTCAGGCGGAATTCTTTGCACTAGAAGGGCTTTCACAGCTGATGTTGACAATTCGTGAGGTTCGGCAAAGCCTGAATTCAGTGTTGAAGATTGAAGGCATCGTTTTGACAATGTTTGATGGTCGCAATAATTTGTCGCAGCAAGTGGAGCAGGATGTCCGCGATAACCTTGCTGACCTTGTTTATAAAACGATTGTGCCCCGCAACGTGCGCTTGTCCGAAGCGCCGTCCTTTGGGATGCCAGCGATTTTGTATGATCATAAAAGTCGTGGTAGCATTGCTTATCAAAAGCTGGCCGCCGAATTCTTGCGACGCGAAAACCGCAAGATTGTAAAAGCAGAGTAAACGTTTGGAAAGATTGAGAAATGGCTAAGAAAAAGAACGAGAAACGCGGATTGGGCCGTGGGCTTTCAGCTTTGATGGCTGATATCAATGAACCAACCACATCTGCGGAATCATCAACGCCTGTTCGCAGCAGCGAACGGCTTGTTCCTATCACGCAGGTCCATGCGAACCCAGATCAGCCGCGTCGAACTTTCGATCACACCGAATTACGGGACTTGGCGAAGTCAATTCTGACCAAAGGCATCATTCAGCCTTTGATTGTACGCCCCGATCCCAATAAAAGCGGCGAATTTCAGATTGTTGCAGGTGAACGTCGATGGCGTGCGGCGCAGACAGCTAAGTTGGATCAGGTTCCTGTTGTTGTGCGGGAACTTGACGACCTCGAAGTGTTGGAAATTGGCATTATTGAAAACATTCAACGGGCGGATCTAAACCCCGTGGATGAGGCAAACGGATATCATCAATTGATGGAAAAGTTCGGCCACACACAAGAAAAGCTGTCAGAAGCGCTCGGAAAAAGCCGTAGTTACCTTGCAAACTCTATGCGTCTTTTAAACTTGCCGAATGCAGTGCAGGATATGTTGGTGGATGGTCGCCTAACGGCTGGCCATGCGCGTGCGCTCGTGCCAGCAGATAATGCGCTGACATTGGCAAAACAAGTTGTTTCAAAAGGGCTGTCTGTTCGCCAAACCGAAGCTTTGGTCAAGCGCGGGGACGCGCCAGCAAAGAAATCACCTCCAAGATCAGAGAAAGACAGTGATACAGTTTCTTTGGAAACTGACTTATCGGCGAATCTTGGGATGAAAGTGAATATTGCGCACAAAGCTGGCACTGAATCTGGAACGATTTCAATTAACTATACGTCATTTGATGATCTAGATGCTTTGTGCCAGATGTTGTCTGCTACGCGTTCGGCCGGGTCCAAATAAAGACCGACACACAGCAAAGAACGATAGCCTGCGCAATCAAGCCTTTGATGGGAATTCCCATAAGTATAGAAATCAGAAGGCTTGCAGCGATGGTAACGGATGCAGCGATTTTTGCTGGGCGTCTGATAGCGCCGTTTTGCTGCCAATCGGCAATGGGCGGGCCAAGTTTTGGGTGATTGACCAACCAACTGTGAGCGCGGTCGGATGATCTGGCGAAGCAGAACGCAGCAAGTAACAGTAGTGGGACAGTGGGCAATCCTGGAACTGGGATGCCGATGATCCCAAGAATTAGGCTAAGTGCGCCGCCGATGAACCAGATTGGGCGCATTAAGCGTCTTCCTTGGCCAGCAACTCGCCAAGAATCGCGTTTAAAACCATCTTGCCTTGGTTGGTTGTACGAAGGACATCACGATTGAGGCTTAGAAATCCGTCCGAGACAAGATTTTCCATCGAAGTCTTGGAAACCCGATTGGCACAAAGTGTTTCCGCACGTTCTAAATTGGTGCCATCAGCCAAACGCAGGGACATCATGACATATTCTGCCGCTTGATCTTGAGCGGAAATGATTTCGTCGATTTGCGTAGCTGTGCCCTTGGTCTGAACGGTTTCAAGCCATGTCTCTGGATTCAGCGGCGTCTGCGTCGCAAGGCGCTGCCCGTCGATCGTCAAACGCCCATGGGCTCCAGGGCCGATTCCAGCATAATCGCCATAATTCCAATAGATCTTGTTGTGTTGACACTCCGCACCGGTACGGGCGTGGTTTGAGATTTCATACGCGTTAAGACCCCTTTGATCGCACACCTCTTGCGTCACATCGTACATATCTGCTGAGAGTTCATCTGATGGCAGACCGCGCAGACGGTTACGGGCAAACAGATCGCCAAAGCGTGTGCCTTGTTCTATTGTTAGCTGGTACAAAGACAGATGATCGACCGCCATGTCGATGGCTTGAGACAATTCCAAACGCCAATCTGCAAGGCTTTGGTTCTGGCGAGCATAGATAAGGTCAAAGCTAACGTTATCGAAATTTTTCTTCGCAATATCAAATGCTTGCATGGCTTCAGACGCTGTATGCATACGTCCTAGCGCTTTAAGATCGGTGTCGTTGAGCGCTTGAATACCCATGGAAATTCGATTGACGCCTGCGTCCGCAAACCCCTTGAAGCGAGCGGCCTCAACAGATGTTGGATTTGCCTCTAGCGTGATTTCTGCGGTGCTGGAAAGAGTCCAATTTTCCGCGATTGCCTGAATAATAGTGTCTACAGTTTCGGGCAACATCAGGCTGGGCGTTCCGCCACCAAAGAAAACAGTATCTACAGTTCGGTTGGGCGTTCGCGCCGCTGTTTGTTCGATTTCGGAGACAAGCGCCTTTGCCCAAGCGGCTTGGTCAACGGTGCTCCGCACGTGTGAATTGAAATCGCAGTAGGGGCATTTTGCTGCACAAAAAGGCCAGTGGACGTAAACGCCGAAACCAGCGTTTTTCCAATCCTCATGCATCGAGGATCGCTCTGAGTTTTCGAAACGCATCAGCGCGGTGCGACATGGCGTGTTTTTTGGCTGGGTCCATTTGACCGAAGGTTTCGACTTCGCCCTCTGGGATGAACATCGGGTCGAACCCAAAGCCGAGATCGCCACGCATGGGCCATGATACGCGACCTTCTACCTTGCCTTCGAACAGTTCGTCGTGCCCGTCGGGCCACGCGAGGCAAAGTGTGGCGCAAAAACGTGCAGTTCGCGGTTCAGGTGCATTGCGTTCTTCTAACAGCGTCCAAACCTTGGTCATGGCCATAGGGAAGTCACGCCCGTTCGGTGTTTCAGCCCAATCTGCGGTGTAAACGCCTGGGTCACCGTCCAAGCCATCTACCTGAATGCCGCTGTCGTCTGACAATGCGGGCAGTCCTGACGCTTTTGCAGCGAAATGCGCCTTGATGCGTGCGTTGCCTGCAAACGTGGTCTCGGTTTCTTCAGGTTCTTCCAAACCCAAATCGCCTGCAGACACTACGTCGATCCCATAGGGAACAAGCAATTCTGCAATCTCGCGCAGTTTGCCTTTGTTGTGGCTGGCGAGGACGATTTTGGATTCGGTCAGTTTGCGCATGGCCTAGGATGTGGCCGCTTTTTGTGCGGTGACAAGCTCTGCTACACCCTTTTCCGCAAGATCCATTAGCGTGTTGAATTCATCACGGCTAAAAGCTGCGCCTTCGGCGGAGCCTTGGATTTCAATCATCCCGCCAGCGCCTGTCATTACAAAGTTGGCATCGGTGCCTGCTTCGCTGTCCTCGGCATAGTCGAGGTCCAGCACCGGTTGACCCGCGTAGATGCCACAAGATACAGCAGCCACGTGATCGGTTAATGGATCTTCCTTGATATCACCCGCTTTTAGCAGCTTGTTCACTGCCAAACGCAGTGCAACCCAGCCACCCGTGATAGATGCGCAGCGTGTGCCGCCGTCTGCCTGAATTACATCGCAATCAATAGTGATCTGACGTTCGCCCAACGCAACGCGGTCAACACCAGCGCGTAGCGAACGGCCAATCAGGCGTTGAATTTCCTGCGTGCGACCTGACTGCTTGCCAGCAGTGGCCTCGCGACGGTTCCGTGTGGTGGTGGCGCGTGGCAGCATTCCGTATTCAGCCGTGACCCACCCCAAACCAGAGCCTTTGATCCAAGGTGGAACGCGCCCTTCAAGGCTCGCTGTACACAACACATGCGTATCGCCCATTTTAATCAGGCAAGAGCCTTCGGCGTGTTTTGTCACATTGGTTTCAATGCTAACGTCGCGCATTGTGTCGGTGGTTCTGCCTGATGGGCGCATGGTTCTGTTCCTTTTGCGTTTGGTGCGGTGTATCTGTTTCACGTGACCCACGCAAACCCAGATTGACGATGGGGTGCAGAGTTCCTAATTATATCAACGTCTCATTGAAATGGACCTTACCGTGTCAGAAAATGGATCAACCAGCATAGATACGCTGAACGCGCGCAGCCGCGAAGTGTTTCGGCTGCTTGTGGAATCCTATCTGGACACAGGTGATCCCGTTGGTTCGCGCACTTTAACGCGCACAATGAACGAGAGTGTATCTGCCGCAACCATTCGCAATGTTATGCAGGATTTAGAGCACTTGGGATTGCTAGATAGTCCGCATGTCTCTGCTGGCCGCATTCCGACGCAGTTTGGGTTAAGGATGTTTGTGGATGGATTGTTGGAAGTCGGCGATATTTCCAGTGATGAGCGTCGCACGATTGATGCATCCATGCAAAGCAATTCAGATGACATTACAGGTGCACTGGATCGGGCAGGGTCGCTGTTGTCTGGCCTAACGCAAAGCGCGAGCGTTGTTTTGGCCCCAAAAACAGAGGCGCCGATCAAGCATATTGAATTTGTATCCCTGTCGCCCGACAAAGCACTGGTGGTGCTGGTCATGGCAGATGGGCAAGTGGAAAACCGCATCTTTACGCCGCCG
>CALLAV010000261.1 GCA_938001995.1 uncultured Amylibacter sp.
GAATTATAGGCATCTGCGCGGCTCGCCTTTTCCATCAAGTCGGACCCTTTAGACACGCCATCAAACGTTGAACTGCTGGCAGCCGCGCCGAAATTTCCACCATACAGACCGGGGGGTGTCAGCACATCGACGTGTTCCTCAGGCAGCTCATCAATGAAGCGGCTCGGCATACTGGATTGCCATTGCCCAAACACCAAACGGTTCGACGCAAAGGAAATCGTGCAAAATTCTTCTGCACGCGTGATCCCAACGTATGCAAGACGCCGCTCTTCCTCGACGCCTTTCAACCCGCTTTCATCCATGGAGCGTTGCGACGGGAACAAACCGTCTTCCCAACCTGGCAGGAACACCACAGGAAACTCCAACCCTTTGGCCGCGTGCAGCGTCATGATCGAAACTTTGGGCTGATCATCCTCCTGCTCATTCTCCATGATCAGGCTTACATGCTCCAAAAACCCTTGAAGGTTTTCGAACTGCTCCAGCGCTTTCACAAGTTCCTTAAGGTTCTCAAGCCGCCCTGGTGCTTCTGGCGTTTTGTCATTCTTCCAGTGGTCCGTGTAACCAGATTCGTCTAAAATCTGTTCCGCAATCTCTATATGGCTGATCTTGTCCTGATGGATCAGCGCCGACCACCGATCAAATCCCGCCACCAACTCACGAACGCCCGAAAGCGCTTTGCCTTTCAGCACGCTCGTTTGCACGGCAATCCGCGCCCCTTCAATCATCGAAACGCCGTTTTCTCGTGCCACCTGATTGATCGACTGGATCGCCTTGTCGCCGACACCGCGGCGCGGCGTATTCACGATCCGCTCGAACGCCAAGCCATCATCGGGCGAAACCGCTACGCGGAAATAGGCCATGGCATCGCGCACTTCCATCCGTTCATAGAAACGAGGCCCGCCAATCACGCGGTACGGTAGACCGATGGTCAAAAACCGATCCTCAAACGCCCGCATCTGATGGGATGCCCGCACCAGAATGGCCATGTTTTCGGGGTTTATCGGGTCATGCCCGCGCGTCCCGCGCTGAAACGCTTCGATCTCTTCACCGATCCAGCGGGCCTCTTCCTCGCCATCCCAATGGCCGATCAAACGTACTTTTTCACCGTCATCACGATCCGTGAACAGCGTCTTCCCAAGCCGCGTTTCATTCCCTGCAATCACGCCAGACGCCGCGCCCAAAATATGCTTGGTCGAGCGATAATTCTGCTCCAACCGCACCGTCTTGGCCCCTGGAAAATCCTTTTCAAACCGCAGGATGTTGCCCACCTCGGCCCCGCGCCAACCGTAAATCGACTGATCATCATCGCCCACGCAGCAAATATTCTTATGCTCAGCTGCCAACAGCCGCAGCCATAAATACTGCGCCACGTTTGTGTCCTGATACTCGTCCACCAGAATATAACGGAACCAGCGTTGATATTTCGCCAGCACATCGGGGTATTTCTGGAAAATCGTCACAACATGCAGCAGCAAATCGCCAAAATCACAGGCGTTTAAAACCTTCAAACGTTCCTGATACGCCTCGTATAAATCGGACCCTTTGTGATTGAACGCCGCCGCATCGCTGGCTGGAACCTTATCGGGCGTCAGCGCACGGTTCTTCCACCCGTCGATAAGCCCCGCTAGCATCCGCGCAGGCCAGCGTTTGTCGTCAATATGTTCCGCTTGGATCAACTGTTTCAGCAGCCTGATCTGATCATCCGTGTCCAAAATCGTGAAGTTCGATTTCAGCCCGACCAATTCAGCATGGCGGCGCAATAGCTTCACACACAGGCTGTGGAACGTGCCAAGCCAAGGCATCCCTTCGACCATCTCGCCGAGCATGCCGCCAACGCGGTTTTTCATCTCGCGTGCGGCTTTGTTCGTGAATGTTACCGCCAGAATTTCGTTTGGCTGCACCCGTCCCGTATTCATCAAATGCACGATTCGCGTGGTCAGGGCCTTGGTCTTGCCCGTGCCAGCACCAGCCAGCATCAAAACTGGACCATCCAACTGTTCAACCGCTTCGCGTTGTGCGGGGTTCAGACCATCCAAATAGGGCGCAGGACGCACCCCCATGGCCCGCTGCGACAAGGGGATTTTTGCGGCCTCTTCAAAGGCGTCTGATTCTTCCCAACTGCTCATGCCGCCGTTTCTATCGGTTTCATCTCCTAAGATAAAGTGCGTGTTCGCAAAATGTTCTTTCCGATTATTGCGCAGAAAGTGTCGTTTCCGCGCGGTTATCGTTAAACTGGTTCGTTTACCTAGCCAATTACCAGATTCAATTGTAACAAATCCTTACAAATGGCCCATTTGGCCCAATTCCGGAAGACAGGATCGCCTTAATGAAAAACTTCTCAAAAATTCTGATCGCCAACCGCGGTGAAATTGCCATTCGCATCATGCGGGCCGCAAATGAGATGGGTAAAAAAACGGTGGCGGTCTATGCAGAAGAGGACAAGCTAGGTTTACACCGCTTTAAGGCGGATGAGGCATATAAGATTGGCGAGGGCCTTGGCCCTGTTGCCGCCTACTTATCAATCGAAGAAATCATTCGCGTCGCCAAAATGTCAGGCGCAGACGCGGTCCACCCAGGCTATGGCCTACTGTCCGAAAACCCAGACTTCGTGGATGCCTGCACCGACGCGGGCCTAACATTTATCGGGCCAAAGGCCGAAACCATGCGCCAACTTGGCGACAAAGCCTCCGCCCGTCGTGTGGCAATGGACGCAGGCGTTCCGGTGGTTCCTGCGACAGAGGTTCTGCCAGATGACATGGACACCGTGCATAAAATGGCGAACGAGGTTGGTTACCCCTTCATGCTCAAGGCGTCGTGGGGCGGCGGTGGGCGTGGTATGCGCCCAATCATGGGGCCAGAAGAGTTAGAAGAAAAAGTGTTAGAAGGCCGCCGCGAAGCCGAAGCCGCCTTTGGCAATGGCGAGGGGTATCTAGAAAAGATGATCACCCGCGCCCGCCATGTCGAAGTGCAGATTCTGGGCGACAAGCATGGTGAGATTTACCACTTGTATGAGCGCGACTGTTCGGTTCAGCGCCGAAACCAGAAAGTCGTAGAGCGCGCGCCTGCCCCCTATCTCAGCGAAGAACAGCGTACCAATATCTGCGAACTTGGCCGCAAGATCTGCGCGCATGTGAATTATGAATGCGCGGGCACC
>CALLAV010000262.1 GCA_938001995.1 uncultured Amylibacter sp.
GGGCAACGCCTACCCCGCCTCTAACGGCGATGATGTGGTGCAAACCCTGTTCGATCTGAAACGTCTGGGCCGCAAAACCAAAGCGGGCTTTTACGATTACGACGAAAAGGGCAAACGCACAGGTCTGTGGAAAGGCCTCGGTGACCATTTCGAAGTGATGGAAGACCAGCCTGATCTGGAAGAGGTCCAGCACCGTCTGATCCTCGCCCAAGTCCTCGAAGCAGTCCGCTCCTTGGAGGAAGGCGTGCTCGAAGATATCCGCGAAGGCGACGTCGGCGCGATCCTCGGCTGGGGCTTTATGCCGTGGTCAGGTGGCCCGTTCGCATGGCTCGACATAATCGGGTCTGCCAAAGCGATTGAGATTTGCGACGCACTGGCCGCCAAACACGGTGATCGATTTGCCGCGCCTGCATTGCTGCGCGAAATGGGCGAAAAAGGCGAAAGCTTCTACGGTCGTTTTGGGGCCGAGGCCGCAGCCGCCTAAGCCAAAATAACCACGCAACATCAAAGCGCCCGAAACATCTGTTTCGGGCGCTTTTTCTATGCAGTGCGGTTCAATATTGCGAACACGTCAATCGATGAAAACACGGTTCGGACGCGGTGTTCGTGTTTTCAAAACCCGATCCCGCAAGTCCCTAGCCATGGTGATTTTAACCTCTGTCGGCGCGCTCAAAACGCCTTTCATGCGTTTGGCAGTTGGCGCATAAGACTCGCGTGTAGAGCGCACGGTTTTGTTCACCAACGGGCGGATCAACCGCGCAAACAACACCAACATCAGCGTGTTCGCCGACAGACAAATGGCGAATAGAACACCCGTATAGACGACCATTTTCGCCAAATCCGCCAAGGTCAAACCCAAGCCTGTCACCATCCACGTGAAATATCCAATCATGTCCATCGCCCCGTTATGTGCCGCTACATAATTCTCATAGAGTGTGCCCATCGCCAGCAAACCCATGGACACAACCGTCAACGGCAGCAATTGCATGGCCACGCTCAAACACCGCGTGGACAGCGCCGCCTTACGTTCTTCGCGGGCCATACGGTTGGCAACACACACCAGTGAAAAAACAAAGGACAGCGGAATGCTGAGCTTTAACAAATGCAAGAATTGCGGCCCAAAAACTGTTAGTGAAAGGCCAAAAATTGCGATGTTCGCGCCAATCAATTCCCGACGATACAATTCCGAATAATCACGCGAAACGGCCGGTCGGTTTGACGTCAGACCCGTGCTTACGCGACTTTGCCCGTCAGGCTCGGCCTGCATGGAAACCGCCTTAGCAATCAAACAAAGCAACAGCGCCGCAATGCCTGAAAAAAGGATCACAAAGGGCGGCGTCTGATCGGCGCCAACTGCCCCGAAACCAGATTGCGTCGCCTGCTGCAACATCTCTTGCAACGCAACCTCAACCGCAAGGGTCACACCCACAAAGGCCAATGAAACAGCCCAGCCTTCGATTTTGTCGATCTTGCGATCCTCAGCACGGGCAAAGATCAAGGCGGCTGGTAATTGAACCAAAACCACCAAACATACCGAAATCCAGAACCGATCTAGCGCCAATCCCATCCCTGAATATGCAAGCGTTGCAATAAGTTGAGAGGCTGCCAAAACAATCATAACCAACATGGATTGGGTTAAGACATAGGACACGAAAGGGCGGTTTATAGAGATATGTGACATGGTTTTTAACATAACCAAGCCCGCCTTTAAGAAAGATGAAGAAAGTATCACGCAACGATCCAAAACCCATTGGATTTGAACCAAATTATGCACAATCAGGCCGATTTCACTTAAAAACGGGCCTTTCGCAGTGACAGACTAAAACTTTATCTGTTTTCGGTTTCTGAAGTGTAGTTAATTTTCTGCCCGCGACTCACGCCACAACACCAGCGCACCACCCGCTACAATCAGCAACACCCCCGGAAACAGCCGATCTATCGGCGCTTCGCCAAACACGATCCAACCCATTGTGAACGCCGACAACAACCCGAAATAGTTGAACGGCGCCAGCGCGCTCGGCTCGGCCAGACGTGCGGACACCAGCATACAGATCACACCGCAGCCCCCCATCAGCCCCATGACCACGATCAAACCCGCATCTTGCAAGCTCTCAATCGGGCCAAAGCCAGTGGTCGCCAGCACAATCACAAAATTCGCCACTGCTGCCGCCAACCCAGAATAGAGATACATCAAAGACGACGACACCTCGCGATCAAACAACCGCACCGTCACAATCGAAAGCGCATAGAACGCCGCCGCAACCAAGGGCAGCAACGACCACCAGTTAAAATCTGCCGCATTGGGCTGCACAATCAACAGCGCCCCGCCAAACCCCAGCAGCACCGCGATGGATCGCCAAACGCCCACCTTTTCCCCAAGGATCGGAATGGACATCAGAACCACAAACAAAGACATCGTGTACCCAAGTGCGGCCACCAACGCGAAAGCCGTGGTGCCCAGCGCAGCGTACCAACAAATCTGCGCAATCGTCACCATGATGCCACGCCCGAACGCCAGCTTCCATTGGCGCAGCCACAGGTGCTTGGGGTCCAACTTAAACTCTCCCGTCCACCACATCATCACAAACGCAGGGATCACCCCGATCACATTGCGATAAGCGGACAGCTCCAACACCTCATACCGTTCCAGCAGTGTTTTGATGATCACCGACATCACGTCTAGGCACACGATAC
>CALLAV010000263.1 GCA_938001995.1 uncultured Amylibacter sp.
GTTCGACAGAATATCTTGCAAGGACAACACATCGCCCGACAGCTTTTCGATATTCGTCTGCGCCCTATCAATCGTCGCCAGCCGTTCCTGCAACTGCGTCAGCGATTTGGTCGTCTTTTCACTGCTGCCAGACAGGGAATCCTTTAGCTGCACCTGCATTTCTGCCAAAGATCGCGCGTTTTTCATGGCGCTTTCATGCAGCTTATCCTGCATCTGCTGCTGCACATGTCCAAGGCGCGATTCCACCGTGTGCATGGCCTGCGTTTGCGCATTCGCCACACTATCAAGCCCGCCTTTCAGCACATGCTGGCTCTCGTTCATCGCCTTTAGGCCTTCGCCCATCATCAGCATTTGGTTTGCCAGAGGTTCTGCTGCGTTCGCTGCCCGTCCAGACGCCCGTAGAGCGAAAACCAGGAGGAACAGCACCAGAAGCAAAACGATACCGAGCGCGATCACGGCCAAAACCAGCGGGTCGTTGAAATCAATTTGCTCCATCAGCGGCGTCCAAACAGTTTTTCAATGTCATGGAGTTTTAGCTCCACGTAAGTGGGTCGTCCGTGGTTGCATTGCCCCGAATGCGGGGTGGCTTCCATTTCGCGCAGCAAAGCGTTCATTTCCTCAGCCCGCATGACACGGCCAGATCGGATTGATCCATGACACGCCACACGACTGAGGATCGCTTCCAGCTTGTCTTTCACACTTTGCGTTTGGTTCAGGTCAGTCAGCTCGTCCGCAATGTCATTGACCAACGCCACCGCGTTGACTTCGCCCAGCAGTGCGGGTGTTTCACGCACACAAACCGCTGATCCGCCAAAATCTTCGATCACAAGACCGAAACCCGCCAGCTCTGGTGCAGCATTCAAGACACGTGCGTGATCATCCGCAGCGAGCTCTACAATCTCTGGGATCAGCAACGCCTGCGCGGCCACGCCGTTCTCGGCCATTTGCCGTTTCAGGCGTTCATAAACCAAGCGCTCGTGGGCTGCGTGCTGATCAACAATCACGATTCCATCAGGTGTTTGCGCGATCACATAATTTTCATGAACCTGCGCGCGGGCAGCACCCAACGGCTGATCCTCGATCACCTCTTCAACGGCCGACTCAAACCGTGCAGACGGAGCAGGCGCCTCTGCAAACCCACTTTGCATCGGTTGGTAACTTGGTTGCACGGGCCGTCGATCCATCTGATACACCGCACCTTCTGGCCGTGTTTCTGGGCGAAACGCGCCGAGCGTTGCATCCGCCACGGTTGTGCTGGCGCGGTGGCCTGCCTCGGCGAGCGCATGGCGCAATGCTGACACGATCAATCCGCGCGCAATACCGGGATCGCGGAAACGCACCTCGGATTTTGCGGGGTGCACATTCACATCCACCAACGTCGGATCACATTCGAGGAACAGAGCCAGCGCGGGGTGTCGATCACGGTGCAGAAAATCGGAATAGGCCCCACGGATCGCGCCGTAAAACACTTTGTCGCGCACGGGTCGCCCATTTACAAACATGTACTGCGCGGTTGCCGATCCACGGGAATAGGTCGGCAGGCTGGCAAACCCCGTCACCGCGAGCCCCTCACGTTCAGCATCAATGCGCAGCGCATTCGCAGCGAAATCTGACCCTAGGATTTTCGCAAGTCGCGCATGCAGCGCATCGAACAAATCACCCGTTTGCGGCGGCACTTGAAACACCACGCGACCTTCACCGCCGCCCGTCACATCGCGCAGGGTGAACCCAATCATCGGCTCTGCCATGGCTAGCCGTTTCATCACATCAATGATCGCTCCGCTTTCGCTGCGATCCGTGCGTAGAAATTTCAGCCGTGCGGGGGTCGCATGAAACAGATCACGCAATTCCACGACCGTGCCACGGGACAAGGCCGCAGGCTTTACCGCCTCCATCACACCACCATTCACGGCGATCATCGCCGCATTGTCGGCCCCAGCCGCACGCGATGTAATCGTCAGACGCCCAACCGCCCCCATGGACGGAAGCGCTTCACCGCGAAATCCGAAGGTGTGGATGTTCAACAGGTCAGACCCATCAATCTTGGACGTCGCATGACGGCATAGCGCAAGGGTCAGTTCATCCTCTGGAATTCCAAACCCGTCATCCGTTACACGCAGCAGAGTTTTGCCCCCGTCAGCATAGGCCACCTCAATGCGTGTCGCCCCTGCATCAATGGCATTTTCCACCATTTCTTTCACCGCAGAGGACGGACGCTCCACCACTTCACCCGCCGCGATGCGGTTGGCCGCTGCGTCATCAAGTTGGCGAATGGGCGCTCGATTAGCGCTTATGTTGGGGTCAGGGGCGTTCATGCCACAATGGATAGCACGCACAGCCCCGATTCGCGATTGCCGAATTCTAAACCGTCAGAGCAGTTAACCACGTTAGATCACTCGGTAGAGGTCACGCCTTCGGGCTGTCCAACCACAACAAACCGCAAGCCATCAGGTTGCAAATGTGTCTTGGCCACCCGCGCAATATCTTCAAGCGTTACTGCATTTAAACGATCATTTCGCGTGTTGATATATTCGGGCACAAACCCATCTAGCTGCATGCCTGACATGACCCGTGCAATCTTGGCGTTACCGTCAAAACGCAGTGCATAGGACCCTGTCATATACTTCTTCGCTTTGTCCAATTCGGCGGCCGTTACACCACCTTCAGCCATACGTTTCCATTCATCTGCGACGACAGAAATTGCCTCACCAATTGTTCCGTTCGCCGAAGCAACAGACCCACCCATATATTCGGTGGCGCCAAGCCAGGCGATATAGGTGTAAATTCCGTAAGTCAGCCCCCGCTTTTCACGCACCTCGTCTGTCAGGCGAGAGCCAAAGCCACCGCCACCCAGAATATGGTTCATCACAAAAAGCGGCATGAAATCCGGGTGATCCAAATCAACCTCGGTTGGTTGTGCCCAAATCGCTACGGATTGCGGGGATGGGAAGTCCACAACAGTTGTCCCACCACTCGCACCGAACGTCACCTGCGGGGGCAATTCGGCGCCCTGTTCGGGCAAATCGCCGAGCAGCTGATCCAACATCGGACCGAGTTCTTCTGCCCTAACATCGCCCACAACTGAAACCACCAAATGATCTTTGGTCAGGACAGCTTTGTGGGCCGCAAACATATCGTCGCGTGTAAGGGCCGCAACAGTTTCCAGTGTTCCATCGCTTGGCAAAGCATAGGGATGTCCTGCAAAAGCAATTTCGTTCAGGGTTTGCCCTGCGATGGATTGTGGGTCTTTCAGATCGCTTTCAAGACCAGACACAACCTGCGCTTTCACGCGCGAAAAGGCCACGTCGTTGAAGGCTGGGTCCATGATCGCTTTACGCAACAAGGCCAATGCTTCATCCGCGTTTGATTTCAAAACCTGCGCAGAAATCCGGACGCTGTCGCGCTGTGCGCTAAAGCCGAAATTCGCCGCGAGGCCTTCCGATGCGCGACGAAACGCGGTGGCATCCATGTCACTGGTGCCTTCTTCGAGCAGGCCAACCATCAAATTGGTCGCGCCTGTTTTGCCTTCGGCATCAAGCGCTGTACCGCCCTTAAACGCGATTTGCATTGCGATGAAGGGGATAGCGGGTTCGTTGACCAACCACGCTTTGATCCCACCTTCGCTGGTGACTTGTTCGATTTTGATCTGTGCGGATAGGGGTAGCGCGGCGACAACGGTCACCCAAAGTACGATGAATAAACGGATCATTGGGACCCCTCCGCCTGTGGTGGCAACATCAAACCTGTCACCGATTGTTTTGGGTTCAGCACCTTGCGGGCCACCTGCATAATGTCTTCTTCCGTGACCTCTTGCAGAACCTGCGACCATGTTTGTACGTCTTCAACGGTCAATCCCGCGGTAAGCGCAATCCCATAGGTCCGAGCCACGCTAGACTGATCATCCAGCTCATAGATGTCCTCGGCCGCGATTTGCACTTTGAGACGTGCAAGGTGATCGGCGTCAACGCCCTCTTCCAAGAAATCAGCCAAAACTTGATCCACAGCATCCACAAGATCATCCATGTCCACACCCGGACGCGGCATCGCATAAAGACCGAACGTTTCAGGATCGTAAGACACAGAATCATACCACGCGCTGGTGGACACAGCGATTTGTTGGTCCAGTTGCAGCTTTTGCCCCATCACAGAGGACAGGCCAGACCCGCCTAATAGTTGTGCGAACATCAATAAGGCAGCGGCCTCTTTTTGATTGCCAGATTGGCGTTTTGGCGCTTGATAGCTGCGGATCATATAGGGCTGTGTTTGGCGCGGATCGCTAAACGTTAGTGTAACAGGGGACAGATGCGGTGGCTCTTTGGGGCGGACACGCGGCGGGATGTTGTCAGATGGTTCAAGCGGGCCAAAGTGTTTTTCGGCCAAGGCTTTTACCTCGTCGGGATAGACATCACCCGCAATCACCAAAATCGCGTTGTTCGGCGCATAATAGGTTTTGTAAAAATCGAGCGCAGCTTCGCGGTTCAACGCCTCAATCTCGTGCTGCCAGCCGATCACTGGATTGCGATAGGGGTGATTCATAAACATCATAGCGCGACGCTGTTCTTGGAATTGGCTATTTGGATCGCTGTCCACACGGGTGCGGCGTTCTTCGATCACCACATTACGCTCGGTGATGACGTCTTCTTCGGACAACACAAGATTGCGCATCCGATCTGCTTCTAATTGCATCATCAACGGCAAACGATCCGCAGCCACCCGCTGAAAATAACCTGTGTAGTCATAGGAGGTGAACGCATTGTCCACACCGCCGTTTTCCTTAACGGTCTTGCTAAACTCACCCGGTTTCAGGGTCTTGGTCCCTTTGAACAGCAAGTGTTCCAGAAAATGTGCAACACCTGTATATCCCGCAGGCTCATCCGCCGATCCAACGCGATACCAGACCATGTTTGTCACGACAGGGGCGCGGTGGTCTTCGATCACCACAGCTTGCAGTCCGTTTTCCAGTTCAAACGTGGTGACTTTGCCCGTTTCAGCAATTGCGCTTTGCGTCGAAAAAAGGATCGCAAAACAGAAACTCACAGTCCGCAATAGCATGGGACCTCCAATTCAATTCGTTGTTGGTAGGACAGTAGCCTGTTGCGCGTCACATTCAACGCCACTCTACGCGATTGTGAGTGACGATTTGCTTAACGCGAGTCTTCTGGGGAAACGGTTGGTGTTTTCACACCTTTGCGGCGAAGCAATTCGTTTGCGCGGCGGGCCTGTAGAGTTTGCTCTTCATAGGAGTTTAGGTAGGTGTCCACTTTGAACCAGCGTTGCAGCAGTTTTGGACCGTTCTTTTTGCGGAACTCTTTATCCTCTTCCGCAACGACTTTGCGGATGTTTGCGGCGGTGCCATTGCGTTCTGCCGCGGCCAGTAGCGCGCCTTCGCCTGCGCCAACACGAGTGCTGTCAAGGCGCGAGGGTTGACCGCCAAGTGCGGCAACGGCGTCATGTTCTGGTAATGGATCCGTCAGGTTGCCGCCACCAGGTGTGGGATCAGGAAGTGCAACCAAATCATCGGGCAGTTCCAGCGGCTTCGTTGGTACGATACCAAATTCATCAGGGCCGTTTTGCAAGTTTTCTTCGCCCGCAATGAATCGGCCGATCCCTTGCGATGTGTCACACCCTGCCAATGCGCCAACAAGCGCAACAGTTGTCATGATTTTCAGTCCCGCAATTTTCATTGCAAATGCCCTCAGCCTGCTCTTGAGATGTGTTTACCGAAATTTTTCATGGCCGTCACGCCTTTCTGTGCAGCTTTTCAGAAAACAGCACCAATCCGAACGCGCCCACAAAAATAGCGATGTCTGCCACGTTGAACGAAAACGGGTTGCGCCAGCCACAACACGACATGTTCAAAAAGTCGGCAACAGCCCCATACACCACACGATCCACGGTGTTTCCAAGCGCGCCACCGACGATACAGCCGACCAGAAACGCGGCGAACCAGCCCGTAAAACTACGGCCCCACCACAGCACCCAGATCGAAATTACGATGGATATAGCAATAAGCGCCCAGCGCAGGTCATAGTCGCCAAACAGGCCAAAATTGATGCCTTCATTCCAAGCCATGCGGAAATTCACCAGCGGCGGTAGCACATCAATGGCCAATTTCATCTTCAGATCAAGGTACTCGACCACAATGAACTTTGTGATCTGGTCAAACACAAAAATCCCAAGGCTCATTGCCAAAATACGCTTCATCGTCCTGCTTTCCTTTAGTGGCGGAAGTGCCGCATTCCTGTGAATACCATGGCCAAACCCGCGTCATCTGCTGCTTTAATCACATCGTCATCGCGCATGGATCCACCGGGTTGGATCACAGCCGTGGCGCCAGCTTCTGCCGCCGTCAGCAACCCATCCGAAAACGGGAAAAACGCATCAGAGGCCACAACCGACCCTTGCGTCAGCGGTGTATCCAGACCGAGGACCTCGGCCATGTCCTGCGCCTTGCGCGCCGCGATCCGTGTACTGTCCACACGGCTCATTTGCCCAGCGCCAACGCCAACGGTTGCGCCGTCTTTCACATAAACAATTGCGTTGGATTTAACGTGTTTCGCGATTTTCCATGCCACCAACAGATCGGCCATTTCTTGCGCACTCGGCTGGCGTTTCGTCACGACTTTCAAATCAGACGGATCGATAAAGCCGTTATCGCGATCTTGGATCAGATATCCGCCCGAAACTTGCTTCCAAACCTGCCCCGCGCTGCGCACATCAGGCAAACCGCCTGTGGTCAGCAAACGCAGGTTCTTTTTCGCGGCAAAAACCGCCTTCGCCTCATCCGTCACATCAGGCGCAATCACCACTTCGGTGAAAATCTCAACGATTTGTTCTGCTGTTGGCGCGTCTAACGTTTGGTTCAGCGCGATAATCCCGCCAAAAGCCGACGTGCGGTCACAATCAAACGCGGATTGATACGCCTCGGCTAGGGTTGCGCCCGTCGCAACACCGCAGGGATTCGCGTGTTTGATAATCGCACAGGCAGGTCCGTTCGCCGGATCAAACTCTGCCACCAATTCAAACGCCGCATCCGTGTCGTTGATGTTGTTATAAGACAGCGCCTTACCCTGATGCTGCTCCGCCGTGGCAACCCCAAATCGCGTATCCCCATTGGAATAAAAGCTCGCGCCTTGGTGCGGGTTTTCTCCATACCGCATCTCTTGCACAAACGTGCCTGCAATCGCCTTGCGCCGAGGTGCATCTGTACCGATCGCACCCGCCATCCAAGTGGACACCGCTGCATCATAAGCCCCTGTGCGGGCATAGGCCGCTTGCGCCAAACCCTGACGGAACGCCAATGTGGTTTGCCCATCGTTGCCATCCAATTCGGCCAGCAACCCATCGTAGTCCTCAACATCCACAACCACAGACACAAAACCATGGTTCTTTGCGGCCGCCCGGATCATGGCTGGGCCGCCGATATCAATATTCTCGATACAGGTGTCGTAATCTGCGCCAGCTGCCACCGTTGCTTCAAAAGGATAAAGGTTAACAACCAACAGATCGATGTTGCCGATCCCGTGTTCGTCCATCGCCGCCACATGATCCGCGTTATCGCGCAGCGCTAACAAACCGCCATGGACCATCGGATGCAGTGTCTTTACGCGCCCATCCATCATTTCTGGGAAATTCGTAATCTCGGACACGTCCTTAACTGGCAACCCCGCATCGCGGATCGCTTTTGCGGTGCCCCCCGTAGACAACAACTCTACCCCACGCGCATCAAGCGCTTTGGCCAGATCAATCAGACCCGTCTTATCAGAAACGGAAAGCAGGGCGCGGCGCAGCGGTTGAAGATCATCAGACATGGGAGCAGTTCGTATCCTTTTATGTGTCAACGCGGCCCCGTCAGGTCAGGTGTTCCGCGTCAAAGTCCAGCTAATGCGGCCCTCATAATCCACAACCGCGCCCGTGACCACAACCTCTTGTGTCGCACGGGGCTTTAATCGACCTTGTTCAATAAATATGGTGTCGCGCAGCTCCATCTTGTTCCCCTCAGAGCGCAAAAGCCAAATTTCGCCGTTCTGAAGGCGAATCGACGCGGCGGACCCATTTAGGCCAAGTTCCACGTCCACATCGGGGTGAACACGAAAATGCGTTTCAAACGGCATGCGGCGGTTTTCATCGGCTCGCCCGCCAAACCGCACACGCTGTGCTGTTGTTTGCGCAAAGAACCGTTCATCGCCCTGCACTTCATTGCCTGCATGTACCAACGCCAACTGGCGCTCATGAATCAATCCGTGGGATTGGGTGTATCCGTCATGCTGAGCCAGAATCGCTTGCCCATATTCATTGTCATCCTTTTGAAAAGTCACTTGGTTTGGCACGGCCACCCATTGCAATTTCCGCTCAGATCCAACGAACCGTGCGGACGACGTGCCATCCAGAACAGATGCGTTGTGCGCCGCAGTCGCCCGTGAAGCGTTCCGAATTTTTGGCGCATGGCCCAGCGCTGGCCCCATGTTCACCAGAACGGGAACGCGGCCAGAAGACATCTCAAACGACAGCGCCCCAGCATGTACTGTTTGCGAATGCTCCGACGTTGGCATTTTACCCGTGTCCATCACCACAACAGTGCCCGACGCGGACAGACGCGAATAGCCCATTGCGCCGCCAATTCGTGCGGGACTGCGAATGCCGGCATCCGCCAGCGCCTGATCGACGCGTTCCGCCTGCCCAGCTGCGCCGCCGTGAAACTGCACCATACGTCCATCGCCCAACCGCAACGCACGAATGGCAGGGGCAATGCGTTCCAACGCCAACAGAATATCGGAATTGACGGTTTGTCCCTGATTGCTGACCGCCTGATTGGCCCAAGATAGCAGCGTGAAAATCTCCATCAGCTCTTCTGGATTTCGGCTGGCAATGCCCCCATCTGCACCGATTTCGCGCACGCATTCACGGCCCAGCGCCTTTAGCGCGGGTTGCAACACATGCCCCTGCCCTTCAAGCGCAAGACCGCAATAAGCAAGCCCTGTGAGCGCCTCGAACCGAGGCAAGCCTGGACGCACAGATTTCCAGCGTTTGCGCAAAAAGTGTGCTTGATGACCAAGGCTGCGAAAGAAAATTTCGGATTGCGCAGGTTCAACCTTGTGCAGGATCAAAATCGCATTGTTGATCCACCGCACCACACGCCGCCCCGCCAGATCAGGCGCCCAACCATCACCGCGCCCGAGACCATACCGTTCCAGCCATTCAAATACCCAAGCCTGCGCCTTGGTCCGTGCCTCTGGCGTATCTACGGCGACAACATCATCCAACCACGCAAACCCGTGCAAATGCGTGCGTTG
>CALLAV010000264.1 GCA_938001995.1 uncultured Amylibacter sp.
CCGACGTCCTCGACATCTATGGATGTGAAGATCGGCATGAAAAAAGATGGCACAATCACAGCAGCACAAGGCGAATTCCGCTTGCAAGGGGGTGCTTTCCCCGGTGCGCCGATGGAATTCACGGCCATGTGTGCGTTCGCGCCGTACAATTTGGAAAACGTAAAGCAGGTTGGCTACGACGTGCTGGCAAACCGCCCAAAACAAGCGGCGTATCGTGCTCCTGGCTCGCCTATGGCGGCTTTTGCGGTGGAAAGCGTTGTGAACGAGCTGTGTAAGCAGCTTGGCCTCGATCCGCTGGAAGTGCGTATCAAGAACGCATCAAAGCAAGGCACAAAAGCCAGCTTTGGCCCAACTTGGGATCGTATTGGTCTGGTGGAAACACTGGAAGCGGCGCAGGCGCATCCACACTATTCGGCGGCGCTGAAAGAGGGACAAGGTCGTGGGGTATCCTGCGGGTTCTGGTTTAACCACGGCGGTGAAACCTCTGTGACGCTGGCGCTGTCCGAAGACGGCACGGCGCAATTGTCTGTTGGGACGCCAGATATCGGTGGGTCCCGTGCATCCATGGCGCAGATGGCGGCAGAGGAGCTGGGCATTCCGTATGAAAACATCCGCACCACAATCGCAGATACAGCAACGCTTGGGTATAACGAGGTCTCCCACGGCTCTCGTGTGACTTATGCCTCTGGTTTGGCTACGATTGAAGCGGCACGCAACGCCGTGAAAATCCTCAAGGGCCGCGCTGCCGCAAAGTGGGGCATCGACGAAGATGCCGTTGTTTGGGAAGACGGCTGTGCCAAGCCTGCTGGTCCAAACGCAGGTGAATTCGATCCACTGCCGATTGAAAAGCTGACCGCGAAAATGGGTAGCACAGGGGGGCCAATCGTTGGCCACTTCGAAGCCACGCCAGAGGGCGCAGGCGTTTCGTTCGCCACGCACATCGTGGACGCGGAAGTGGACAAAGAAACGGGCCAAACCAAGGTCGTGCGCTACACTGTGATCCAAGACGCAGGCAAGGCGATCAACCCTGCCTATGTTGAAGGTCAGTTCCAAGGTGGCGCGGCACAGGGCATTGGTTGGGCGCTCAATGAGGAATACATCTACGGCGAGGACGGGCGTTTGCAGAACTCCGTTTTCCTTGATTATCGTATTCCCGTGGCGTCTGATTTGCCGATGATCGACACGGTCATTGTCGAGGTTCCAAATCCCGGCCACCCTTACGGTGTGCGCGGTGTAGGTGAGACATCAATCTGCCCACCACTCGCTGCGATTGCCAATGCTGTATCAAATGCGGCGGGGGTTCAGTTGAAGGAATTGCCCATGTCACCGCCGCGCATTTTGGCGGCGCTTGCTGAGCAAGCGAAGGGTTAACTGTGGTCGCAGTGAACCTTTGGTCTGGCTTGCGCGCCTTTGCCGATGGCAAAGACGTGGTTGAAGTGGACGCAAAAAATGTTGGCGAGGTCCTTGAGGGCCTCGTCAAAGCACATCCAGGGTTGGAACATGTGATCGAAGCTGGTGTTTCAGTCGCTGTGGATGGCAAAGTTATCGCAAGCGGGCTGACCAATGAGGTGAAGCCTGACAGCGAAGTCTATTTGATGCAGCAACTTAAGGGCGGTTGAGGAACAGCTTGATCTGATCCGCAACCCATTCGGGGTGTTGATGGATGATCCAATGATCCGCATCTTCACGTTCCACCATCGTTAAATCATCGCAATAATCTTTCAGCCCATCGCGGGTTTCAGGCTTCAACGCTGTATCACCAATCCCCCATAGCAGCAGATGTGGCATGCGAATGCGCAGTGCTTCTGGGTCCCACTGGGGCAGTTGATCCGCTGGGATCGGCTTTCCCGGTTTCGCCACCAACAATGGTGTCGCGCGATACCAGTTTACCATGCCGCGCACGCCGTCTGCATCACGCCAAGCCGCGCGGTATCCTGCTTGTTTTTCCGCCGTCAGCCAGTCCATATTCATGTGCTTGCTGAACATGCCAAACATGCGTTCAAAATCATTGGCAGCCAGCGCGGTTTCGGACCCGTCTTTGCGCAACCATTCCACATATTGGCTGGCTTCGGCCTGTGGTCCACCAGATGCAAGACCATCCTGAAACGGGGCAGGGTGGACGCCATTGGCGATCACCAGTTTATCCATCATCTTAGGCGCGCGCATAGCGCAAGCATAGGCTACAGATGCGCCCCAGTCGTGGCCGAGCAGGGCGGCGGCTTTTCCATTCCCAAACATCTCGATCATCGCAAGCGCATCAGCGGCGAGGTGTTTTGTGGCATAATCCGCAACGTCACCTTCGCGCCACGACCCGCCATAGCCGCGCTGATCAGGGGCGACGCAGTAATAGTCATCCGCAAAGGCAGGCATGACATCCGCCCACGCGCCGCAGTATTCAGGAAAGCCGTGCAGGAACAACAATAGCGGTTTGCCAGCATCCCCGCAGGTGATCGCGTGAAATGGTTTGTCCTTGATCTGGAAATGGATGCTTTGCATGGCTGACCCCCGCGTTTGGAGTAAGCCTACGCGCCTGCTTTCGCAATTTCCAGACAGCCGAGCAATGCCGCTGCGTCATCAGTAATCAAGGACAGAGGCATCGTGTCCATGGTTGCCTGCATTGGGTGGTCTTGGGACAGGCTGTTTATGATCTGCGCTTTGGCGGGAGTTTCAAGAATGCCACGGGCCACGCTACCTGACAGATAAATCCCGTTGCGGGGCAGATAGTGCAGGGCAAGTTCGCGGATTAATTCAGCCAAAAGCGTTCCGTAGAGCAAGCAAGTTTTATGTGCGGCCGCGTTTTGCGCATATGACTGACATATCTCGGCGGCTGGCAACGCGCTACCAGACAAACACTGGTACAGATTTTCAAGACCGCGCCCAGACAGGATATCCTCGATGGTGACAAAGCCCGATTGCTGCCCTTGCAAAGCCGTTTCAACAATCTGGGCCATGCGCGTTGTCGCAGTTGTGTGACCGATCTCTGCCGCGAGCGCTGTGACCCCCAACAATGCGGAAACATTCACACCTGTGCCAAGACCGATCACCAAGGACTGATTGCTTTGGCATGGAGTTTCAGGGCTTTGCAGTTTCGATGTTTGGGCAGGGGACAGAACAGGGATCGCGCGCGCCAGGCCGCTCATGTCATTTACAAAATGGACCTGACCGCAGGCCAGTTCATGCGCCAGCTTTGCCGCATCAAAGGACCAATCACGGTTCGTTAGCTTTGCACATTGTCCCATGATTTGCCCTGCCACAGCCATCGCTGCGGAATGGATCGGCTGGTCTATATGTTGTGCACGATAGCTGCGCAGCGCATCTGAAAACGTGCTGAAATCATCATTGCGAAAGCGCATGATCGTGTCGGAACGCACCCCATGCCGCGTCCCCAAGGCAAAACGGGTGTTTGTGCCACCGACATCGGCCAAAAGATACGTGCCTTCACCCACCTAACTGGCCTTCGCATCCGGTGTTTTCTTGCCAAGGATGATCATCGACAGGATTTCATCCTCTGTGACATCCTCAACCCGTTCGGTCCCAACCATTTGGCCATTTTTCATCACGGATACCACGTCACACAGCTCCATCATTTCGCGGGTGTCATGGCTGATCAGAATAATAGCGAGGCCTTGGCTTTTCAGCTCGTGGATCAGGTCCGCCACCATCTTGGTTTCATGCACTCCAAGTGCTGCAGTTGGTTCGTCCATGATTAGGATTTTGGCGTTGAAATAGACGGCCCGCGCAATGGCGACAGATTGACGTTGCCCGCCAGAAAGGGCTGACACAGGTTCTTTCAACTTTTTAAAGTTCGGGTTCAGCCGCGCCATGATTTTGCGGGTCTCTGCCTCCATCTGCGCATCGTCGACAAAGCCAAAGGCGTTGGTCAGCTCACGGCCCAGAAACAGGTTTGACGGCGCGTCCAAATTGTCTGCCAAAGCCAATGTTTGATAGATGGTTTCGATGTTGTGATGGCGCGCATCGCGGGGGGATCGGATGTCGGCTTTTTGACCATCAATCCAAATCTCACCGCTGTCTTTTTGATAGGCCCCTGAAAGGATCTTTATCAGCGTGGATTTCCCAGCGCCGTTGTGTCCCAGCAAACCAACCACTTGGCCTGGTTCCACGTCCAGCGAAACATTGTCCACGGCACGCACACCACCAAAGGAAATCGAGATGTTTTTGAGTTCTACAATTGGCGTGCTCATTTCAAACCTGCCCGCTTGCGAAAGATGATATCGATAAGAACTGCCGCCACAAGAACAGAGCCGACGACGATGTTTTGCAAAGGCGCATCAACACCCACCATCGCCATGCCTGATTGCAAGGATTGCATGATCAACGCACCAAGGATTGCGCCGTGGATGGTGCCAAGACCACCCGAAAGCGCCGTGCCGCCGATGACAGCGGCTGCGATGACACGCAGCTCGTCCAGCGTGCCAATATCGTTGGAGTGGTTGGTCAGGCGGGCCGAAGCGACGACTGCCGAAATCGCGCAAAGCGCACCCATGATGGCGAAGATTTTAACCGTTAACATGCGGGTGTTGATCCCCGAGAGCTCTGCCGCATCAGGGTTGCCACCAGTGGCAAAGATATAGCGGCCAAGGCGTGTTTTGCGGGCGACAAGCGTCATGGCAATGGCAATTGCGATCAACAGCAGGACCGAGATTGGCAAACCGTAAGCGGCACTGAATCCTTCTGGCATTTCCTCACCACGTGCGGCGAACATACGTTTGAGGCGCGCCGCTGGAATTTGATAGGAATTGAGCACCCAGATAAAGCCCATGATGCCAGCGCCAACCAACGCCATCATGGCGTATTCTGCCCCGATGGGTTTGACGGGGAAGCCGTGCACGACCTTGTTTTTACGCGCCGACCACATGGCCCAACACGCAACGAGTGTTGCAACTGCGCCGAAAATCCAGCTCCAAGTTTCGCCAAGCGTGCCGTTGATGCCACCGAACTTCATAAACGTGGGATCAAGTGGACCAATGGTTGCGCCGCTGGTCATGTACCAGCCTACATTGCGCCAGATCAACAGACCGCCAAGGGTCACGATAAAGGCGGGAATAGCGAGGTAGCCCACAAGATAGCCTTGAACAGCGCCAAGGGTTGTTCCAACAAACAGGCCAACCGCGATGGCGATCCAAGGCACAAGCGGGTGACCGAGCGGAAGGCCCAGAAACTCGGGTAGATAGAGCGTCTGTGTCATCGCCATCACCGCAGAACAGGTGGCGAGCAGGGCACCGACGGCCAGATCGATATGGCGGGTGACGATCACAAACACCATGCCCGTCGCCATAATCGCGACCGAGACGGTTTGAATCGTCAGGTTAAAGACGTTCCGAGCGGTCAAAAAACGCCCATCTGTAAGGATGTTGAAGATCAAACAGATGATCACGAACGCTGCGACCATACCCAACAAACGCACGTCAATTTCAAGCGTTTGTAGCAGGTTTCGTTTGGGTGCAGGGGTAGGGTCAGGTGTGGCTGACATCGTACAAATCCCGAATATGCGTGAGTGGTAGAGGGCCTTGGCATCAACTATGTCGCGCCATTGGCAGAAAGAAAACCCCAGCCCGCGAACGGGCCAGGGCAGGGAGATATTAGTTACAAGGGGCTGGGCCGCCTGAAACGCCTTGGCACAGCTTGTCTTTTGCAATCCAACCAGCATCCACAACTGCGGACAGGTTGTCTTTCGTCACCGGAACAGGCGCAAGGAATACAGCCGTCATGTCTGTCCCCGCTGGGGATGTCCAAGACTGCGCATTTGCAACGTCAGCCATAGCTGCGCCGCCGGCCAGTGCGACAGCGATTTCGCCAGCTGCTTTGCCGAGTTCACGTGCATCTTTCCAAACAGAAACTGTCTGTGTGCCAAGTGCTACGCGGTTCAACGCTGCGTGATCGCCATCTTGGCCAGACACAGGAATGCCGTCCATGCCTTGGGCTGTCAGCGCTGCAACAACACCGCCGGCTGTGCCGTCGTTAGAGGCCACAACAGCGTCCACTTTGTTGTCTTGCGCTGTCAGGATTTGCTCCATGTTACGCTGTGCGTTTGCTGGCAACCAACCGTCTGTGTAGGCTTCGGCAACGATTTTGATGTCGCCTGCGTCAACAGCCGCTTGGATCACTTCTTGCTGACCACCGCGCAGGAAGTCTGCGTTTGGATCAGTCGGGGAGCCTTTGATCATCACGTAGTTGCCTTTTGGCTGCGCTGCCAAAACGGCGCGTGCCTGCATACGGCCAACTTCAACGTTGTCGAATGTCAGGTAGAATGCGCGCGGATCCTCGATCAGTCGGTCGTAGCCAACCACTGGAATACCTTCATCTGCAGCCGCTTGAACTGCTGGCCCAATGGCGGCGCTGTCTTGTGCTAGGATGATGATGGCGTTCACGCCTTGCGCGATCAGGCTTTCAACATCTGACAACTGCTTGGATGCAGAAGACTGCGCGTCCGCAGACACGTATTTCGCACCAGCGGCATCCAAAGCGCCTTTGATGGCCGCTTCGTCTGTTTTCCAGCGCTCTTCTTGAAAGTTGGACCAGCTTACGCCGACCGTTAGTTCCTGTGCATAGGAAACCGTTCCGAATGCAACAGTTGCGACAGCCGCAAGTGCGGCGGTAAATTTTTTCATGATGTCCTCCCAATATGACATTGGCCTGCGCGAATCTGTTTAAAACTGCAGCCATGCGAGCAGTGTTACCAATTTTAATTTGGAAATCAAATTAAATATGCTAAAAGTGTAGAACAGCTTGTTTTGAAGGCGTTTTGCCCTTTCTTTCAAGCGTCAGCGCATTAGGATACGCCCCATGGCAGGACCACAACGCACATATGGACGCCGCACGCTTTTGGCGGCGATTCGAAAAAATAGCCCAATTGCGCGGATCGATTTGGCCGAAGCTACGGGCATCAGTCGAGCAACCGTTACGACCGTAACGGCCGAGTTGTTGCGCGCAGGGTTGATCGCAGAAGTCGCCGATGAAAGTGACAAGTCAGGGCGCGGGCGTCCTCGGGTTGATCTAAAGATCGACGGTGCGGCGCATTTTATTGCGGGCGTAAAGGTGGCCAATCGTTCACTGTCACTCGTTCTGATCGATTTTGAGGGCAACCAACTGGCCGAAGTCGATTACCCTTTGGGCCGCCAAACTTTTGCTCCAGACGGTTTGGCCACCGCGTTGCACGATGGGTTAACGGCGCTGATGGGCACGGTTGGCAAGGGGATTTCCGATCTTTCGGGGGTTGGCATTGGCATTGCGGGCATCGTCGATGTCCACAGCGGTTTGGTGCATTGGTCGCCGTCTTTGTCAGAACGAAACGTCCGCTTACAAGCCAGGATTGAAAATGCGCTGGGCGTTCCTGTGTTCCTCGATAACGATGCGAACCTTGTTGCGATGGCGGAAAAACAGTTCGGGGTGGGGCGCACTGCCAAGGATTTCATCGTGGTCACAATTGAAAGCGGTGTCGGCATGGGCATCGTAATCAACAACGAGATCTATCGCGGCACACGGGGGTGCGGCGCGGAATTTGGCCACACCAAAGTGCAACTGGATGGCGCACTGTGTCGCTGCGGGCAGCGCGGCTGTCTCGAGGCCTATGTGGCCGATTATGCGCTTTTACGCGAAGCGCAGTTTTTAAACGACGGGGCCGGGGATGCGTCGTCTGAGCAGCAAATCGAACAACTTTTAACCCGCGCTCAACAAGGGGATGCGCTCGCGTCCAACATCGTCAACCGCGCTGGGCGTATGTTTGCCATGGGGCTTGCCAATATCGTCAATATTTTCGATCCCGAGCTGATCATTCTTGCGGGCGAGCGGATGCAGTTTGATCACCTTTATGCAGAAGAGGTCCTCGACAGTATCAAATCGTCGATCGTGCAGGTGGACCAATCTCCACCCGAAGTGGTGATCCACAAGTGGGACGACCTGATGTGGGCCAAAGGCGCTGCGGGGTATGCACTTGAAGGGGTCGAAGAGGCGGCGGTTAAAGCGGTTTCGATGCAGGATGCTTAGAACAGTTTTTGCGGCGTGCCTGATCGCCAGTCCAGCATTGGCGGATGGTCCTAAATTCCAGCCTGTGAACATTGAGCCCCATATTTATGACGGTGGATGGGAACACTTTGTCGGGGGTGGTGTGGCCGTGTTTGATTGCAACGGCGACGATCTGCCCGAAGTCTTTGCCGCTGGGGGTGAAAACCCAAGTGCATTATATCTCAACACCTCAACGCCAACTGGGGCCGCGCAATTGACGCTAAAATCACCGGATGCGCTTGCGCTGCATGGTGTGATCGGAGCCTATCCGCTGGATATCGACAATGACGCGATTGCTGATTTGGTGGTTTTGCGGGTTGGGCCGAATGTGGTTCTAAAAGGCGGTGCAGACTGTTCCTTTCAGCCGATGCAAGGCCTGCACATTGATTTTGGGGATGCTTGGAGCACAGCCTTTTCTGCGACGTGGGAACAGGGAAACGCTCTGCCGACGTTGGCCTTTGGCAACTATGTCGACCGCGATGATCCTGATGGCCCTTTTGAAGCGTGCGATACAAATGTCTTGCAGCGTCCCAATGGCGATCGTTACGATGCGCCACTCAATCTATCGCCGAGCTATTGTCCGCTGTCCATGTTGTTCAGCGATTGGCAGCGCAACGGCACGCCTGATCTGCGGATCAGCAACGACCGCCATTATTATGTCAGCGATGGTCAAGAACAGCTTTGGTCGATGGAGGCGTCACCGCGCCTTTACACACAAAGCGATGGCTGGATTGAACACAAGCTGTGGGGCATGGGCATCGCAAGCCGTGATCTAACGGGGGATGGGCTGCCCGAAGTGATGATGACATCGATGGGCGATCAGCGGATGCAAACGCGGGACTTGGCCTCGATCGGGGCGACCTACAAAGACGTGCCGTTTGACCTCGGAACCACAGCGCACCGCCCCTACGAAGGTGGGGATGGACGTCCTTCAACGGGCTGGCATGTGCAGTTCGGGGATGTGCAAAACGATGGGCGCGACGATATTTTTATCGCCAAGGGCAATGTGGAACAGATGCCTGGTCTGGCGATGAAGGATCCGAACAACCTTTTGATACAAACAGAAAATGGCGTGTTTGAGGAAACGGGCGGCAGCGCGGGCGTGGCGAGCCTGCACCGAGGGCGCGGCGCGGCTTTGGCAGATTTGAATGGTGATGGATTGCTCGATCTTGTTGTTGTGAACCGCCGCGCGCGCATGGAAGTGTATCAGAACGCCACGGCGGATGCAGGGAACTGGATCGGGCTGCAATTGCATCAAACGGACATTAACACGAACGCTGTTGGGGCTTGGATTCATGTGAAGGTCGGCGATCGACTGCATCGGCGTGAAATTACTGTCGGTGGGGGCCATGCGGGTGGGCAGCTGGGGGCAGAGCATTTTGGTTTGGGTAGCACGGATGCGGTCACTGTGCAGGTGCGTTGGCCTGATGGCAAACAAAGCGAATGGATGGCGCTCCAGGCGGGTCGGCTCTATCACTTAGCCCGTGATGGAACGGCGCTGAAGTTGCGTGATTAGCGCTCAACGGGCAATCCACTTGGAACGGTTTCGGGAATGCCCAAACGGCCTTTGATCGCGGTTTCGTCAGTCAAAGCACCCAAAAATGCGATAATATCGTCGATATTTTGTTGTGAAAGGTGGACAGGTTTGATCTGACTTGCCGCTAAAATCTCTCCCGTTGCCCGTGGATCGTCGAGGATTGAAAAATCCTCTGCGCCATTGAATGCTGGCAACTCTGCCTGTGCGGAATCGAAATTTTCGGTTGCGCTCTTGGGATCTACATGGTGGCGGATCACGGCTTCTAGGGTTTTAAACGCGCCCGCATGGCCATAGGGCGCAGTGTGCGTGACATTGCGCAAGGATGGCGTGCGAAAGGCATAAGCGTCTGCGGCATTTCCTGTGACGCGCAAGCGGCCTTCGTCCTTTTTATGCCGTTCAAACCGTGCGGCCTTTCCTGGACCGATTTGCACCATTCCAATGGCGTGAAACCCGTGGTCGGTTTGGAATTGACCCCCATGACACGATGCACAACCTGCGTCTTCGTAGAACAATTCCATGCCCGATTTTTGGTTTGGCGATAGCGATGCCTGACCGCGCAAATGCTGATCGAACGGGCTGTCGTCTGCACGCCATTCAAACGCCATAAACGCGGCGATTGCGTTCGAGATATCAGCGAAGTGGATGGGTTTGTCAGGGCCGATAACGCCTTCGAACTGTGCTTTGTATTCTGGGATGCTGCCTACGCGTTTTGACAGAATATCCCATGCCCCATTAGGCCCCGTGAAAAAGCCTTGGCGCACCGCTTGGGCCACATCGTTTTCAGAATAATGGCCTGCCATTTCATCGGGCGAAAGCACGGGAAACATAGTTTGCGCAGATAAAACGCCGTCAAAACCGCCCTCCATATCACCCCCAAGCGGGGTGCGGAATCCATTTGGCTCGCTCGGGTCCATTTCTAGACGTCCGTCGTGAAACAGCACCGAAAACTCGG
>CALLAV010000265.1 GCA_938001995.1 uncultured Amylibacter sp.
GCCTTAACCGTCGCATCGATCCAATCTTGCGCAGGCTTGCCATCAATTTCCACACCATCCACAGGCGCGCGCCCGCCGATGTCGGCATACTGTTCCAGCAACAAAACCTTCGCGCCTGATTGCCCCGCTTGCAGCGCAGCGGCCAAACCAGAAATCCCGCCACCCACGACCAAAACATCGCAATGGGCATAGAAATACTCGTACCTATCCGCATCGCGATCTTCGGGATGGGGCGCAGGGCCAAGACCTGCCGCCTTGCGAATGATCGGCTCGAACAGATGCTTCCAAGCAGAGCGGGGCGCCATGAAGGTTTTGTAATAAAAACCCGCAGGGAAAAACCGCGACATCATCTTGTTCACAGCGCCCACATCAAACTCAAGGCTCGGCCAATGGTTCTGCGATTTTGCTTCCAACCCGTCAAACAGCTCGGTCGTTGTGGCCCGTGCGTTCGGTTCGTATTTGCCGTGCTCGTTCAGCGCCACCAACGCATTCGGCTCTTCCGGACCCGCCGCAACAATGCCGCGCGGACGGTGGTATTTGAAAGAACGCCCCACCAAAACTTGATCATTGGCGAGCAGAGCAGAGGCAAGCGTGTCCCCCGCAAAACCCTGCAAGCGTTTGCCGTTCCAGTTAAATTCCACCTTCTGGCTGCGATCGATCAGGCGACCGCCATTTTGCAGACGTGTGCTCATTTCACAAATCCTTCCCAGTCAGGGCGTTTTGTTTTGATCTTTTTAATCAGGTCTTTCGGCGGCTCGAACGTTTGCGCCGAATAGGTCCCGAACACCTCTAGCGTCATGGTACAACGCGCCGCATGGAACCACTTCCCGCAACCATTCACATGCCGCCAGCGTTCAAAATGAACCCCCTTGGCGTTCTTGCGCATGAACATATAAGTTTCAAAGTTGTCATCCGAAGACCCCGCCCCATAGCGCGTGATGTGGGCCTCGCCCCCCGCACCCAGTTCAGTTTCTTCCGCAGCAATCCCGCAGTTCGGACAGGTTAAGAGTAGCATTGCGCGGCTCCTTGAAAATCAGCCTTTTCAACCGTATGTTGAAAGGTATGGACATATTTTGGTTTATTTTGAAACTTTGGCCCGCATGGCTTTTGCTTGCATTCACCATTTTTTGCATTCGCGGCGGATACAAACTCGACAAGCACGACAAAGGGAATGGTCGTGGCGGCGGCCCTACAGGCGGCCATTACTACTGAGCGCTCCATCAGTGCGCCACCCCAGCAGCAACGCTCTCATCAATAAAGCGTCCTTCGATAAACCGCTCCATCCCGAACGGTGCGGCCAGCTCGCCCGGCTCGCCCTTCGCAACAGTTTCGGCAAACGCCCAACCAGACCCTGGAATCGCCTTAAACCCGCCTGTCCCCCAACCGCAGTTGATGAAACAGCCACCCAGTGGCGTTTTCCCAATAATCGGCGAACGATCCCCCGTCACATCCACGATACCACCCCACTGGCGTAGCATTTTCAAACGGGATATCATCGGGAAGGTCTCGGACAGCGCCCGTACCGTTTCTTCGATATGATGGAACGATCCGCGCTGGGTGTAGTTGTTGAACGCATCTGTCCCGCCGCCGATCACCATCTCACCTTTGTCAGATTGCGACAGATAGCCATGCACGGTGTTCGCCATGATCACCACATCCATGATCGGCTTGATCGGCTCTGACACCAGCGCTTGCAGCGCCACAGATTCCATCGGCAGACGGAACCCCGCCATATTGGCCAGCTCGCTGGAATGCCCAGCCACAACCATGCCCAGCTTCTTACACCCGATGTGACCCTTAGACGTTTCAATCCCCGTGACCTGACCATTCGCTTGGGTCACGCCTGTCACTTCGCATTTCTGAATGATGTCCATGCCCATGTCAGAACAAGCACGGGCATAGCCCCAAGCCACCGCATCGTGCCGCGCCGTGCCACCACGGGGTTGCCACAGGCCGCCCAAAACAGGGAATCGTGGGCCTTTCAGCTCAATAATCGGGCACAGTTCTTTGACCTTCTCAGGCCCAATCCACTGTGTCGCCACACCCTGCAACGCATTTGCGTGCGCCGTGCGCTGATAGCCGCGAATTTCGTGCTCTGTCTGCGCGAGCATGATCACCCCACGCGGCGAAAACATGACGTTGTAGTTCAGATCCTGAGACATAGTCTCGTACAAAGACCGCGCCTTTTCGTACAAAGCCGCTGACGGATCCTGCAAATAGTTCGAGCGGATGATCGTCGTATTCCGCCCCGTGTTGCCCCCACCAAGCCAGCCTTTTTCGATGATCGCCACATTGGTGATGCCGTAATTCTTGCCCAGATAAAACGCCGTCGCCAACCCATGACCACCTGCGCCAACGATAATCACATCGTATTCTTTTTTCGGCTCTGGCGAACGCCACGCGCGCTCCCATCCCGTGTGGTATCGGGCGGCTTCGCGGGCGATGGCAAAGGCGGAATAACGTCTCATAGGGCAGGCTCCGAAAAGAGTGGTATTTCAACTGGATTTAAAGGGGCAACGGTGGCTGTCATCCGTATCCCCTTTTTCCTGCGCTCGGGTATCAAAGCATGCGACGTCGCACACGCGATTCCCGACATTTGAGGTCTTTCAATTGGTCGCAGTCGGTTCACGGAAATGGGGTTTGCGATTGGGCGGCGGTCGCACTATGTGTCGGGGACCGTTCATTGGTGCAAAGGTGCGTGTATGTTCTGGCTGATTGCCATCGGTCTTGTTGTGATTGTGGGCGTCCCGATGGGCGCGGTTTTGCTGCGCCGTGATCAAGTGTCGGTGAAGGCTGCCGAGCAAGATATGGGCATCTATAAAGACCAAATGAGCGAAGTGGACCGCGATCTGGCCCGTGGTGTGAT
Organism: uncultured Amylibacter sp.; assembly: GCA_938001995.1. Classification (GTDB taxonomy): domain Bacteria; phylum Pseudomonadota; class Alphaproteobacteria; order Rhodobacterales; family Rhodobacteraceae; genus Amylibacter. The sequence goes on from CALLAV010000265.1 coordinate 2,867, forward strand.
CAACGAAGATGAAGCCAAGAATGCCCGCACCGAAGTGGCCCGTCGATTGCTGGCCGCTGACAAACGCGCAGCGACACAGGAAAGCGCGACCGCTGCGTCCTCTACGACCAATATGATTGGGGCTGGCATTGTTGGTCTGTCTTTGATTGGCGCGGTCTGGCTCTATACTGAAATTGGCGTTCCAGGGATGCGGGATTTGCCGCTGACAGAACGGCTTGCGGCTGAAAAAGCAGCCCGTGATGCCCGTCCCGATCAAACCATGGCAGAGGCAGCGGCCCCAAAACTGGATGTGGAAGCCGACGCCGATCACGAGAGCTTGGTGGCGCAATTGCGCGAAGCCGTGTCGCGCAATCCAGAGGATCCGACAGGTCTGCGCCTGCTGGTCGACAATGAGGCCCGTCTTGGCAATTTGATTGCAGCGCGCACCGCGCAGGAACAGTTGATGGCGGTGCTTGGGGATACAGCAAAACCTTCAGATTTCACCGATACGGGCGAAATAATGATCCTCGCAGCGGGTGGATATGTGTCGCCGCAAGCCGAAGCAGCGTTGGTTCAAGCGCTAAACCGCGACCCGCGTGACCCACGTGCGCGGTATTATTCTGGCCTTGCGTTGGCGCAAACAGGACGCCCAGATGTGGCTTATCGCATGTGGTCCGCACTGTTGGAAGAAGGCCCCGATGACGCGCCTTGGATCCCACTAATCCAGTCGCAAATCGTTCAGGTTGCCCGTGCCGCTGGCATCCCTTTGACCACGCAAACCTTGCCGGGGCCATCCGCGGAAGACGTTGAAAATGCAAATGAAATGTCCACCGCGGACCGTGAAGAGATGATCCGCGGCATGGTTGCTGGCTTGTCCGATCGGCTTGCGACCGAAGGCGGCACACCTACCGAATGGGCGCGATTGATCCGTGCGTATGGTGTGCTCGGCGAACGGGGCAGCGCCAACACGGTTTGGAACGAGGCCAAAGAAACGTTCAAAGACAACGCAGAAGCCATGACCCTTTTAACCGAAGCCGCCCGCGCGGCGGAGATTGTCAATTGACCCCGCCATTTGAAGACGCGGTAGAGTTCATCGCAGCGCTGCCAGCACATGCGCCTTTGCTCGGCCTCGATCTTGGGGACAAAACCATTGGCATCGCGCTATGCGATACGCTTTGGTCCATTGCCACACCGCGCGAAACGATCAAACGTAAGAAATTTGGCGTGGATGCGACCGCACTGGAAGCCATCATCGACGACACCCACGCGAAGGGTCTGATCCTCGGGCTGCCCCGCAACATGGACGGGTCCGAAGGGCCACGTTGCCAGAAAACCCGTGCGTTTGCGCGCAACTTTGCCCAGCGCCGTGACTTGCCTGTGCTGTTGTGGGATGAACGCTTGTCCACAGTCGCCGCCGAACGTGCGCTGCTTGAAGCGGACACGTCCCGGGCCAAACGGGCCGAAGTCATCGATCACGTCGCCGCTGGCTATATCCTGCAAGGCGCGTTAGATCGCTTTGCACACATCAAAAGGAACGGCTGATGGATGAAGTATGGAAACGCAACGAGGTCGACAGTCCCTGCGTCAAAATATGTGTTGTCCACCCCGAAGCCCGCCTGTGCATTGGCTGTTACAGATCGCTTGATGAAATTGCGCAGTGGTCGAAAATGTCCGAAGACGAGCGCGCCCGCGTCAAAGCAGAGTTGCCTGCGCGCGAACCTCAATTGCGTGGAAAACGGCGTGGTCGCCGTCACGGATAAGCGCACAATTCTGTCAGATGACAACCTCTTAAAATTGGGTTAAGATACCCTACATACAGGTGACATTCGTCAAGGACACACATCATGCGGTGGATTTATTTCGCCATTCTGGCCGTGCTCGGCATTGTATTCTGGCGCAAAGACGTCCAGTTGGTAGATCTTATTTTGAATGCGAATTTAAGATGGTCTCTGGCGGTTGCGCTGTTTCTGGGCGGCATTATCGTGGGCCAACTTATCGTTGGCTACAAACCCGGTAACAACACAGGGCGCTTTGCGTTTTGGGGTGTTTTTGTGGCCATGCTCCTCGGCCTGTTGGAATATTCGGTTGAATGGCGGCAGAAAACGCTGATCGCCAACAACGAGACAGTTGTACTGTCTGCGGCATCTGTGGAAACAGTGTCCCAGCATTTTATCACGATGCAAGACGGGCTATTTGAAACAAATGTAAAGATAAACAATATGCAGACCAAAGCGCTGATCGATACAGGTGCATCGCTGGTTTTGCTGAACTATGAAACCGCGACGGCTGCGGGGATTGATACGGACGCGCTCGATTATAGCACCCCTGTGCGCACAGCCTCTGGCCTGTTGGATATCGCCACTGTGACCCTGTCCGAAGTGCGCGTCGGCACGCACATTGTCGCAAAAAATGTAGAGGCTGCGGTTACGCCGAAAGGCCTTGATCATTCAAATCTTCTGGGCAGCAGCTTTCTATCCCAACTGGACGAAGCGGTTGTGACAAAAGGTCAGATTATCCTAAAGCAAACTCGCTAACTCGCGGCCAACCACCGTTCCATTTGCGCTTCATCCGTAGGGCGGAAGTACGCGATCATGCGTCCTTCGGTAGGGCCTTTCAGGCCTTCAACCCAAGGGGCAACGCCGTGCAGCGCGTGGCGGTGAATAACGTAGCTCTCACCCATTTTCAGAGGCAATTCTACCCGTTTACAGGTTTCAAAAATCTTGCGGCGCGTTTCCATATTTACATCGGTCAAATCGACATCAGGCCACTGCTTAACGGGATGCTGTGATAGCGCCTTTTCAAAGGCCTCCTGCACAATCTTATGGGACCCTTCCCAGATCACAAAAGGCGCGGCGTCTGCGGGGCTGTCCGTCAACGCAATCCCCAGCAAAAACTGGTGAAACTCACGCAAAAACCGCCGCCGTGGCTGGCCTTCGCCGTGCAGCCCGTCCACATGCGCCGCGTCCCGATTGCGCCTAAACCGCAAGGCCGCCTCGCTCTCTCCATCCCACGGCTTGGGATAGCCCTCATAACACACCGATACCTGCGCACGATCCCAACGGATCGGCGCGGGCTCGATATTTTGGTGAATAAAATCAACCGCCTGCCCTGCCAAAGGAACACCACCAACAGCCCCGTCGGGATCATTTCCAAGGGCGTTCACTCCAACAAACCAAGTACCCCCGCACCGCAGCCAATCGCGCTGCCAATCAGGGTCAGCCGCCACGCGTACAGCCGCAGGTTTCGCCGCTTCAATCCACCTATCCAACGCAGGATCAGGCGCAAACTTTACCCATCCTTTTTCGGCGAAACTCACCCGAAAAACACTTTCCGCAACATGTTCAACGCCACCAAAATCAGGAAGAAAGCAAACACCCGTTTCAGCGGCTTAGGATCCATCGCATGTGCAATTTTCACACCCAGAGGTGCGGTCAGGAGTGTCATGCAAATGATCAGCAGAAACGCAGGAATATTCACATAACCGAGCGTATAAGGTGGCAGGTTTTCAGGATCGGGATTGCCCATCAAAAAGCCAATCACGCTCGGCACGGCAATCACCAGCCCGAATCCCGCAGCCGTCGCAACCGCCCGGTGAATAGGGACGCCAAACAGGCTCATCAGCGGCACGCCAAAGCTGCCTCCGCCAATGCCCATCAGCACCGACATGAACCCCAAAATGGGCGATGTGATCGCGCGACCAATGCCTGTTGGCATCGCTTCCCCGAGCCGCCATTCCTGTCGGCCAAAAGCCAGATAGAACCCGACGATCAGGCCCAGAACGCCGAAAATCACTTGCAACTGGCTGGACCGCAATCCAGTGGCCGCAACCACGCCAATGGCAGAGCCGACTGCAATACCAATG
>CALLAV010000266.1 GCA_938001995.1 uncultured Amylibacter sp.
GTTTTGTAGCGAAAAGGAGCAGTTCTTATGTAACTCTCTAATTCAGATTGAGAGAAAGCAAACTTCATACGTACTTGTTCCAATATATGGCTCATTGCATTGAGTCCTGCCTCTGCCACAGCTTAAGTCGTCCCCTAAATCCAGCATTGCTCGATTTGTTGCTTTCGTAATGGTCGAGAATTTTTACCTTTATAGCGCGTTTGTCGTGTCTTATTCTCGTTCCGTTCAATTTTTCTTCGGATTTGAATTTCAGATTAACGCGGTCAGCAATATCTGGAGGAATGAAGTAAAAAGTTTGAGACGACCTTTTTTCTTTTCTCAGCAATTTGAACTTCTGAAGAATATACAAGGCTGAAGTTAGCTCTCTCGCAGATACTCTCACTTTTAACCTAGATAAATAGTCTGAAACTTCCTTAGAAGTTAAAATTGTAAAGAGATCAATAATCTGAAAAATTAGGAAAATCACGTGGCCGCGATTGTCTACATCAAATGAAGCAGACTCATCTGCCTTACTAGAGATTTCCCAGATTTCTTCAACAATATCGTTTACTTCGCTTTCCTCAATGTCCTCAACTCGTTGACTATCAATCTCGTAGACAAGAACTGCTTCAGGTTTTTGTTGTTCGAGCGGAGAAAGTACCCCAAATTTTATAAAAGACTCACTGATGTGATGTTCGCTGTGCACGATTACCACCATCTTTTTCCGTAATTTTACATTGGCATAAAACAATCCAAGTTCTGTTAACGAGCCAGCGCTTTCTAAGATCACAACTATAGTGGAAGAGATAGCTGCTATGTCGTTTTCAAAATCTGAAAGGCTGGAATAACCATCCTGCCAATCCTTAAAGTTTTCTGCCAACGTAAAGCCCTGAGACTTTTCAGGCATCCTACCCGACAAATTCATAAACATGTTTCTAATCGAGTGGTTCGTGGTTTTCGTGATATCAACTTCACCGCCACAAACAAATGTAATGTGCGGAGAAAGTAAAACTCTAGAACTTTTCAGATCAATGAGATCGACGAAATTGTCCCGGGGATCAGCTTTGTTCGCAACATCATTCATAGAAAAACCAAATTTAACGCCCAATACCTTTAAAGAAGCGATAAGAACCAAAAGTTCTTACCGGACTGAGTGCTCGCAAGGAGGATAAGAACTTTTGGTTCTTATCGCGCCAAAATGCGATCAATAAGTTAGGGTCTAGCTATACACTAGACCGTGCGAAAACGCACATTCGCGTAAAGAGCACCTCAACCTTACGGCATTCAAACATCAAATCAACCAATAATTGAATTTCAAGTAATTTTGCTTCTCCAAACGCAACAAACCTTAACGCCGACCTCACAACACTGTGTATGGGCGGGTTCTGTATGGGTTCTGGCTGGTTTGCTTTTCCCGCCCAACGCCCTCTGCGCCCCAAACCTTACCCGACCGTACGGGTCTTTCGGTGCAAAATCGCAACATAATTTTCGCGCAATCCAGCCACTTTTCGCGCAATCCGTCACGGTTTCGCCTCTTTTTCCCTCAACATATCAACCCAGAGCAGTATGAGGGAAAAACCATGACGTCCAAAGACGCGACCATTGACCAGACATCTCAGCAGACCGCCACGGCATTCGCCAAAGGCACGTTGATCGAAACCGCCAGCGGGCAGCGCCCGATTGAGAAGTTGAAAAAAGGCGATCGTGTTATGACCGCCAATGGAATTTATCAACGGGTCGAGGCCAAAAACACTTGTAACGTCACCCCTAACATGTTGGCACAAAACGAAGATCTACGTCCTATCCGCATTGTGGCTGGTGCTTTGGGTCATGGCCTACCTAAAAACGATTTGCTGGTGTCCAAAGACCACCGCATGCTTGTGTCCTCCGAACTCGCATACCGACTGTGCGGCGAAACAGATGTGCTTGTTCCCGCGTCACGTCTGACTCATTTCCCAGGCATTTTTGCCTGCGAAGACACGGACGGGCTCGAATATTTCCACCTGCTGTTTGAAGAACATGAAGTCATCTTCGCCGAGGGTGCCCCGTCTGAGAGCCTCTATCCGACGCAAGAAGAACACACCGATGGTGTCATTCCAGCCGCACATATCCCCGCCGCGCAAAAGCAAAAGAAGCTAATTGCGCGACACGTGCAGAGTGGCAAAGAAGCGCTTGATGGGCTCTATTAATCAGGCCCGATAAAAATAGTATCGATCTGGTGCGATGTGTTCGGGGCCTTGAACGGCCTTGAACCCAACCAAAGGCTGACCTGAAACGATCATTCCGCCAGGAGCCATGACGTCGGCGATAAGAGGGCTAAACCGTGCGGCCTCCTCGACATCTTTTTCTTTGACGCCAAAGCCGAAATCATAGTGCGAGATCACTATTTTTGCGCCCATGTCTTTCAGACGCGCAAGCCCATCCTCGGCTTCGCCCTGCAAGAAATCCTCTTCTGGTGGTACGCAGGACGGGTGGCACTGTAACACGCGATCCATAACCCACAATCGACGGTTCGGCATGATCTCTCGCATGTGATCATATGTCCGCCCATTCCCAAGCCCCATATCGAGCGCGTCTCCGTCCAGTTCGGCAACCAAATCTGCGGCCCAATTCAACCCATCCCGCTGCGCCGTAAAACGCCGCAACATACTGTCTAATCTGCTCATTATGGTATCCTTTTCATGCCAGTTCTGCCGCAGTCCAAGGCCGTGTCGGCCCGTCTGCAAAGGTGTTAAGAAATTTGCGGGAAAACGCCCAAATAGCGGCGTCATGTGCCAAATGGTGCGTGAGAAATCCAAAAGGTTCGGCATTGTCCGCCTTCCCTAGACGGCGATCTTGAAGGCTGCGCACTGTGTGGTCCAAAATCGCGGTTTCGTCAGCCAACGAACGCGTATCATGCCAATCAATTGGATCTACGTGTGTGTTCACTTGCTCGATACCTTCCGCAGCCCACTTAGTTCGGCGCGGGGTAAATGTGGAAAATCCATTGAATCCAATGTCCTGTAACGTGGGCAGAAAGTGAGGATCAAACCTGTTCCACGGCGGTACGAAAACAGGATGGAATCCCGTGCCAAATGCGTCTTTTAGGGTTTGTACACCGCGCAGAATTTCAACGCGCACATCAAGCACGGAACGCCCGCTTGGGAACTCGCATCTTTTCGCTCCCAAATCTGCATGGTTTTCGTGGGCATACCCGTGCGCAATGGGTATCAACTGGCGATTTTGAGCCACATATGGCGCGAGGCTTTCCGTTAAGTTCGCCGGAATAACAGCGATGTGAACGGGAATATTCACGTCGATGGACAGCGCATTCAACTGATGCAGTGCATCTGTTTCTGCAACCGCATCGTCGTCACGCCACCAGAACGGCAGGGTCAAACCTGCGGCATGCCAAGCTGTGAACTCTGTGTCTAATGCGGCCCAACTCATGCGCGCGCATCCAAGTGTGCATATACCAAACGCACGGTTTCTTGTGCGCCATCGAAATGCCCCTCCGCCAAAGCGGCTGGGCGCGTTTTACAAACGTCTTTCAATGCGGCAATTAGGGTTTCACCCGTCGCATCTTGTGCCTTCACAACTGCAAACCCATCCCGACCAGAGAGGCTCTCTGCACGCAGCGTTTGTTCCACTTCGCCCCCTGCGTCAAATGGCACGAAAACCGCAGGAATCCGGCTTTGCAGCACATCCATTGCAGTGTTGTAACCGCACATACAAATCGTGGCTTTCGCCCCCGTTAGCATTTCCCGAAAATCAGGACGCGTGGGCTCAATAATCACATTCTGTGACTGTTTTTCAGAACTGAGAGCAAGAATATTCGCAGCGGAGTCCGATCCACCAACCAGCAATCTGTACGTTGACGATCGATCCAGTGCTGCCGCAGCCAACGCTGCGCGAAACAGGTCCATACCCACATCGCCGCCGCCAGCCGTCACGAAAACGTCGCCCTTACCTTCGCCTTTTGGGTGTAGTTGTGCTGGGGGTGGGGCCACGAACCCTGTGTAAATCAACTTCTCTTCTAGCATAGGAGAAACGGGCCAACTGATACCTAGAGGCGTAACACTTTCGTGCGAATGGACAAGCACGCCATCATAATAACCCGCCAGCACGGCTTCAGCTTCTAATGCTTTTTTAGGCTTAGACGGTGGGGCAAGAATATCGCGAATACTGGAAAAAATCAGAGGCTTATGCGGCATATCTCGTGCAGCATTCAGCAAGGACAAAAATTCGCCTTTCAAGACACGGCGCCCAAAAGGATAGAGTTCCGTTATGAACACGTCTGGTACAAGGCTGTTCAAAACCTCTAGCGCAAAGGCCTTACGGCCTGACAAATAGGCCTCATCCGCCAACCCTGTTTCAGTAAGCAAAGTCGTGAAATTGACGCCGTCCGATTTCACAGGTGGCATTTGGTGCAAAGTCACACCTTCTGTGGACAGATTGGGCGCGGGCAAACCGCCTGACATCACATGCGCGTCGTGACCAGCCCTTGAAAAGGCACGTGCCAAAGTCAACGCGCGGCTAAGGTGGCCCGTCCCCAAAAGATGCGTCACGCTGATCAGAACCTTCGCCATTTAGCGTGCCTCCAGCCGCACTGGTTCACCGATTACGGCAAGCCCGTTTTCGGTTACGTCCATCACAAACAATCGATTGCGTTTGATCCGAAACGGCGCTTCGCCGTCAAAGTCCCACCCCGTTGCCTGCGCCATTAGAACCCGCATAATCCCGATGTGGCAAACCGCAATTGTATCGTTCAAAAGCTGCGTCACCCACGGCGAAAGTCGACTCCACACATCACGCGGGCTTTCTCCATTGGGCGGGCGATAATCCCAACCCCAATACTCCAAATCACGGAAACCAGAGTGTGGATCGGCTTTCAGATCCACACCTTTTTTACCTTCCCAATCGCCCCAATCCATTTCGATTAAGGCTGCTTCGGTTGCTGGTTCTCGATCTGAAATAAGTCGCGCCGTTTCCACAGCGCGGGACAACGGGCTGGCCACTAGATCGGCATCCGCCCAGTCGGAAGGCACCTTTAACGTTGCCAAGTCAGCGGCGGCTTGCTCTTCCAGAGCAATGTCGGTGCGGCCTTGGATTTGTCCCGCACGGTTCCAAGGCGTGTGACCATGGCGAATGATGGCTAGGCGTGTCATAGGGCCCTCGCTGTGAGTGTCATTGTGTCACGTAAAGTACGAACGGCCGAACCGCGTAGATGCGCATCAAAGACATAGGATTGATGTGCGTCTGGATCGCGCGGTTTTGAAAGTGCAGCATCAATCGCCGCTGCAAACGCCTGTGCATCGTTCTGGAGAACAAGCGCGCTGGCTGGGCCAACAACGTCGCACACGCCAGGACGGTTTTCTGCAACAACGGCAGTGCCCTGCGCCTGTGCTTCTAGATAAACCATACCAAAAGCCTCATTCACACCGGGCCAAACAAACACATCAGCCGCCTGCATTTTTCGTGACACGTCGTCCGATGACAATTCACCCAAAAAAGAAACGCGTGTTCCAAAAGGAGCAAAGAGCGCGTGGACCTCTTCTTCGGCTTCACCAGCGCCAACAATTTCGAGAGACCAGTCACTTGCTGTGACAAGCGCCAAAGCTGCCGCCAAATTTGCGTAGGATTTCAGCTTATCGCCAAACCGAAACATACCAACAGACAGCAGAAGGCCTTTGCTTGTGCGTGCTTCAACCGCTGGTAAATCAGCTCGATCCAAGAACGGTTTCAAATGAACCAAAGTTTGATCAGCAGGCTTGTCACGCGCCAACGCATAGTGATCTTGCTCGGTGAAATAGTATATCACCTTCGCCGCATCGCTCGCGTTCTCAGCTTTTCTCGCGAACTCCGCCCATGGGCCTGTCAGACGCTTGGATGCGCGGCTTGCCTCAATCAGATGGTATGGGATATTTAGCGCCGCGCACACCTTTGGCCCAATCAAATCGGGCGCTTTGTAGTAGTTGTGATAAGTCACCCAAGCATCCCAGCCACCTTTGGCAATCAGGCGGTCCGCTTCACTTTCGGCTTGTGTGATCAGGTCGAATTGCGTGTCCCTGTCACCCGCCCCATCGCGACTGCGAAATTCTGATACAAGGGTCACATCGCCCAACCCAGAAAGCGCATTTAGCAAACCACGTGCGATTGTGCGGTCCCCTGACGGGGTCTGATGATTGGGTGACTTTAAGGGGGCATAAAACGCAATAGATGGTTTCATGCGAGCAGCGCTTTCAGCCGTGCTGACAGTTGCGCGATCCCTGCATCCACGCCGAAGTCCGTGACCAAACGAGCATAGGCCGCTTCTGCCATTTTACCGCGCTCGTCAGAATTTTCAGCAAGATGGATCATCGCTTTTGCCATCAAATCGGGTGCATCCTCGACCAGCAATCCGTGCATACCAGACGTGATGAATTCGGGAATGGCGGACACGGGCGTCGAAAGGATCGGCAGCTTTTGCGATGCGGCCTCCATCAACACGTTGGGCAGTCCATCGCGGTCGCCGTCATCAGCAATGCGGGACGGTAGAACAAACAAATCATGTGTGCGCATTGCTTCGACCACTTCGGGCTGATCACAGGCGCCTCGCCATGTAATCCGATCCAGAACGCCGTGCTGTTCTGCCAGTGCGGTCAACGTGTCTTTTAATCCGCCACCACCAATATGCGTCCACGACCAAGCCATGTCCTTTGGTAACAGAGCGAGCGCCTCAATCAGCCGATCAAAGCCCTTCTTTTCCACCAGCCGCCCGACAGAAACCATGCGAAAGGTTTCGCTCGACTCGCGGGTTTCGGGTGGTTTAGGAAAGCGGTCCAAATCGAGACCGTGATACAACAATTCCACACGGTCAGCGTCTTGCGCCATATTCTGCAAATGCTTTGCCCCGAACCCAGTACAAGTCACGCCAAAAGCAGCCCCACCCACATCTGTTGTCAACTTTTCCTCAATCTCCCAGTCGGGGGAGGTCCAGATGTCTTTGGCATGGGCTGAAAACGACCAATCGATGCCCATCATGATCGCCGCATAACGTGCAACCGACGACGGTGTATGGAGGAAGTGTGCGTATAGCCCGCGTGTTTCAGGGGGCAATTCCACCGCCAAGACGCAGGCCTGCCCAAACCGACGCACGCGGTTGCGGGTCTTGTCACGACGCAGGTCATTCAGCCAAATTTGCCGCGCTTTTTTGTATCCTGGCAGACGACGTGCCTTGCGCCACGCAGCAACCACGCGAGCGGGCTCTTGATGCAGATATTCTGGCAGGTAGCGCACCTTGGCTTTGATCTGGTCATGCAACGGATGGCGTTTTTTGTCTGTCGGAAAGCGCAGTGACCAGATGTCGAACGAGTGACCCGCCTTTTCCAATTCCAGCAACTCTTGGGCAATGAAGGTTTCGGATAGGCGCGGCCAACCCTTGACCACAATCGCCAATTCAGGATTGGGCATGGTCATTCAGCCGCCTTTACGGCCTTTGGATCCAGCAAGAATTTCACGCGTTCCACAATGGACGGCAATCCGTCGAGAAGATCGGGAAACTGTCCAATAGACGGCGGGCTTTGATCAGGTAGCGCACGGATGGCATCGACCATAACAGACGTGCCCAACCCGTCGCGATCAGGATCCAACATGCGCACAAGGTTCAACTGTTCCGCACGGGCCGCACGAATGTATTGTTCCAGCCGTGGTCGTTTGCGCGGCATGATAATCGCAGGCTTGTCAAAGGACAGTATCTCACAAAATGTATTATAACCGCCCATGGCAATCACACCCGCCGCGCCTGCAATCAGGTTTTCCATCTTGCTGTTAAATCCGAGTGATACGACACGCCCATCGAGCTTTGCCACACGCTCTTCGAATTGAACACGTGTGTCACCAGACAGGAACGGCCCATAAATGATCTGCGCTTTGGGGCTCAGCGTCGGCTCTGCTTCATAGGCGCGTAACACTTGATCCACCAGCTTTGCTCCGTCCCCACCACCACCTGGGGTGACAAGGATGTAGGGCTCTTCGGTGGTATCGGGCGTGTAGTCCCAGGTTTCGCGGCGCAGATACCCTGTCCAATGCATCCGCGACTTTGCGGATTTGGGGACATCCAGCCCATGCAACGGGTTATAGATCGACTTCAATCCGTAGACCCAAATATCATCATAGTATTTCAGCATCGCATTAAGCGCGCCTTTGCGAGCCCATTCTTCTGCCAGCGCTTCGCCTTCATCCAGAACATCGCGCAGGCCCAGAACGACCTTTGTTCCTGTCTGCGTGCGCAGCCATTTCAGAGTCTCTTCCAATTCACCGCGAAACCCTGTTGGCTCTTTGTCTACGATAACCAAATCAGGTTCGAATTTTTCGACCGCAGTGCGGATCAATCCTGCCCGCAGCGACGTCGTCTCGTCAATATGAAGACCCAGCGCTTCGGATGCATAACTGCCGTCTTCCAGCTTGGTCACACCGGGCAAACGGATGTGATCCACACGATCAGGAAAGGTAAACCGTCCCGCAACAGGAGAGCCCGTTAGGATCAGTGCAGACAATCCACTATCAGCGGCCGTTAACGCCCCTGCAATCGTGCGGGAGCGACGCAAATGCCCCAGCCCAAACGTGTCATGACTGTACAACAAAACACGCGGCGGACGCTGTTCGCTTGGCTTTTTCAATGCCTCAACATGCCCCATATCATTCGACTTTCTCGTTTGCAGCAGCACCGATGTCCAAAAGGCCATCGCAGAATCATGTTTACGCCTCTTTTCAAGGCGGCGCTACGCCATTTCACGGATGCTGTCCGCATCACCAACAGCGCCTTACATAGGCTGTTACGGACCAACTTGAAGGTTTGGTCGCAGCTGTTCACAGTGTCTTGACGCCCCGTGACTTTAGATAGACGCTGGCAAGGCTATGTCAAAACGTGCCTGTGTAAGAAATATTTCTGCGTTTTGCCCAAAGAACCAATAATTTAAGGGTCACCATGACCATCTTGACCTACATCCGATTTTGCATTGCCGCACTGGCGCTTGTCTTTATGGCGAGCATCAGCCAAGCGCAAACCGACACAACGGCGATGGACGATATCGTAAAGTCGGCCACTGAATCTGGTATGCAGGTGATCGTCATCAATCCAGAGGGCAGCACCCAAGAAGACGCCGAAACCTTTGAAGAACGCTTCCAAGGCTCGGTTTTAATGAAAACCCAAGAACGGGCCGTTGCGTTTCGAACCACTTTGCGCAACCGCGTTGCCCGCGCGCCTGAAGCCTTTGAAGAAATTATCTTTATCCTCAACGGGCAAAGTCCGACGGGTAGCTATCTATACTACTTTAACATCTTGTTTTCGACGCTTGGCTTTTTGATCGCGGCTGAAATCGTGGTGGGTATCTTTTATGGCCGAATGCTGGTTGGGCCTTGGTTTCACAGGATGCAAAAACCGGACCCAAAGGGCTATTCTGACAAGCTGCCGATCCTGCTGTTGCGCACATTAATTGCGTTGGTTGGGCTGATCTTTGTTGTGATCGTGTCTTATGGCATTGGTTACGCCCTGTTCGGGGAAGCCGAGGATGGCACCGTCCGTCTGACCGTCGCCTACATTTATCTGACCTACATCACCGCAAGGGGTATTGTGTTTGTGTGGCGCATGGTGCTGTCGCCTTATCTGCCGCGATACCGCATTCCAGAATTTGAAGACAAAGACGCCCGCAAGCTGTTCTTCTGGCTTTCAACGGTGGCAACCATTTCCATCATCGTCGTAAATTTTTGTGCATGGATGCAAGAGTTAGGGCTGTCATATGACATCCACGCTTTGTTAACGTCTGCGCTGACGCTGGCTGTTGTTTTCTTGAATGTGGCTATGGTGATCCGAAACCGACGGGCAATTTCCAATGCTATTTTGGCAGGGGTTCCGTATGAAGACGCATCATGGTTCACACGCTTTGCATCCAGCGCGTGGGCTCCATTAATCATCATCTATTTCTTCGTCGCTTGGGCAGAAATGACCTATCGCTTGATCGAAGCACAAGAGCTGGGCAGCCCGTTGATTTCAGGGTTCTATATGATCCTGCTGACCGTCCTTATCGTCTATGCCATCGTTGGGTACATCATCGAACGCATTTTTCGTCGCCAACGCCGCGTTGAAGAATACCAAGCCCGCATGGCAGAAGAACGTAGAGCCCAAGAACTGGAGAGCGAAAACAGCGAAATAGCGGATGACTCCGGTAATGGCGAAGGCAATCAGGAAGAAGCGGTTTCACCTTTCGTCCATGTCCACAAACTGCGCACGTTCGAAGACCTCTCCCGTCGCGTTGCGAACATTCTGGCTGTCATTGCTGGCGGTTGGGCCATTACAATGATCTGGCAAATCGACATTGGCATGATGTCCGAAGGGGTGATCGACCGCAGCTATGACATCATCGCGGTTCTGTTTATTGGCTACGTTATCTATCATTTTGTGCGTATCTGGATCGATCAGAAAATCGCCGAAGAAGGTGGCGAAGAAGTCGAAGTCGCACCAGGAGACGAAGGCGGCGCAGGTAGCGCATCTCGTTTGGCGACACTCCTTCCATTGTTCCGTAACTTCCTGCTGGTGGTCATTTTCACGACCTTTGCGCTGATTGCCTTGACCAACATTGGTATCAACGTTTCCGCGCTGTTTGCGGGTGCTGGTGTTGTTGGTCTGGCCATTGGTTTTGGAGCGCAGACGCTGGTACGCGACATCTTCTCTGGTGCGTTCTTCTTGTTTGATGATGCGTTTCGCAAGGGCGAGTACATTGACGTTGGCGAGGTCAAAGGCACTGTTGAAAAGATCTCTGTACGCTCGTTTCAACTGCGGCACCACCTTGGCCCATTGCACACCATTCCGTTTGGCGAAATTCAACACCTGACAAACTTCTCGCGCGATTGGGTGATGATGAAACTGCCGCTGCGTGTGACGTACGACACCGATGTGGAAAAGGTGCGCAAATTAATCAAAAAACTTGGCTTGGCGCTGCTAGAAGACGACGTGGTTGGCGATCAATTTATCCAACCTTTGAAATCCCAAGGCGTGATCGAAATGCAAGACAGCGCTATGATCATTCGGGTCAAATTTATGACCAAACCCGGGGATCAATGGGTGCTGCGCAAACGCGTGTTTGCAGAAATTCGTGACCTGTTTGAACGCGAAGGTATCAAATTTGCACACCGCGAAGTCACTGTTCGCCTTGCAGGAGACGGGGCGGAAAACCTGTCGAGGAAAGAAAAAGAAGCTATCGGCGCAGCCGCTTTATCGGCCAGCGATGACGAAGATCTTGTTGCAGACAACGATGTTTCTGGCGACGATCGCTAAAGGAATGGGAGAAAGAACATGACACGGATCAATTCCACAAAAATCGGAGCGATTGAAATCATCGCTTTGACGGATGGCGCAACCCAATTCGGCACAGAGCTGTTTCCCGGTACGGAAGAAGCCACAATCAACGGCATTCTGAAAGGCGCTGGCACAGATACCATCGACACAAACTTCAACGCCTTTGTCGTGAAGTCAGGCAGCGACGTGATGCTGGTCGATGCAGGTCCGCGGGATCTGTTCGGTGAAACCTGCGGCTTCCTCGGTGACGCATTGGCCGAGGCAGGAATCGCAAATGACGACATTACGCATCTGTTCTTTACCCACCTGCACCCCGATCACATCGCAGGCGCGCTGACCCAAGACGGGCAAGCCGTATTCGAAAAGGCGCAGATGATCGTGTCCGAAGCGGATCACAAATTCTGGTCATCCGAGGTGTTCACCGACGAAACCCTGCAACAGTGGCAAGGCCTCGCTCAAGCCAGCCTCACGGCCTATGCAGGCCGCACGGAACAGATCAAAGACGGCGCTACATTGATCAGCGGTGTAACTGCGGTGAACCTGCCAGGTCACACGCCCGGTCACATGGGGTTCATCGCCAATGATGGATCAGATAGCTTTGCTCACGTGGGCGATATCGCCCATGCGCAAACGCTTCAATTCGCGGAACCAGACATCGGCATCGCCTTTGATATCGATATGGACACCGCCCGTGAAACCCGCAAAAAGACGCTGGATATGATCGCCACAGACGGCATGAAACTGTCAGGTGGGCATATGCTGCAACCCAACATCGGCACGCTGGAACGGGCGGGTCGAGGTTATGTTTTCAAGGAAAGCTAACATGCAAGACAAGTCAGTTATTATTACCGGCGCCAGTCGTGGCATCGGCGAGGCCGCCGCTCGTAATTTCGCCAGCTTAGGCGCCAAAGTCCTGCTATGCGCCCGATCCTCTGGTGACATAGACCGCATCGCAAGCGAGATTAACGCCAACGGAGGAACGGCCCTTGCACTCTCAACAGACGTGGCGGATTACACCCAAGTTCAAGCGGCCATCGACCTTGCAACCGCTGAATTTGGCGGCGTCGATGTGCTAATCAACAACGCAGGCATGCTGGAGCCTATTGAACGCATTGCCGACGCCACAGTGGACGCGTGGGACACCATCATCGACATAAACGTCAAAGGCGTATTCTACGGTATCCGCGCCGCTCTGCCCGTAATGAAAGCCGCAGGCGGAGGCACTATCATCACCATTGGTTCAGGCGCCGCCACATCCGCGCTCGAAGGGTGGTCCGCCTACAATACATCCAAGGCTGCCGTCCATCACCTGTCTGCCTGCCTACACGGGGAAGAGAGCGAAAACGGCATCCGCGCCATGATCTTGTCACCAGGAACAGTCGCAACAAACATGCAACGCGCGATTAAAAAGTCGGGCATGAACCCCGTCAGCAATCTAGAATGGGAAGACCATCGCCCACCAGAAACCATCGCCGACACACTGGCATGGATGTGCACCCCTGATGCAGACGAATTCCTCGGCCAAGTGGTGAAACAAAGCGACCCTGAAATCCTCAACCGTTTGGGCCAAAAATGATCGACGTCACTCATACCGACGGCCAATGGCGCGTCACGCTAAACCGCCCTGACAAGGCCAACGCCCTGACCCCCGCAATGCTGCAAGACATCGCAGATATCGCGGCAAAGGCGCACGCCGATCCTGGCCTGCGCACCTTCGTCATCACAGGCGCAGGCGACCGCGTGTTCTGCGCAGGGGCTGACGTATCAAACGGCGAAGACATGTTTGAATTCACCCGCGACCCCGTCTGGGTCGATGCCTCGCAAAACATTGCAGACCTCCCCTGCCTCACCATCGCCGCGCTCAATGGCACCCTCGCAGGCGGCGGCTTCGCCCTCGCACTGGCCTGCGACATGCGCATCGCCACTCCACAGGCAAAGTTCTTCTACCCCGTCCTAAAACGCGGCTTCCTCCCGCAACCCAATGACGTGCACCGCATGGCCAAACTGGTCGGGCCAGCGCGGGCAAAACTCATCCTCATGGCGGGACAAAAACTGCTAGCGGATGAGGCCCTAAACATCGGCCTTATCGACCGCATCGTGGACCTTGGTAATTTCGATGAAACACTGGCTTCCATGACTTTGGACGCAGCCGCCGCCAAACCCCAAAGCATCGCAGCCATTAAACGCCTGTTCGACGACCTAACGGCGGAAGAATTGAACGACTGTTACGAGGCTGCGTATTTCGACAACGCCGAAGCGATCACCAAAATCACAGGCCGCTGATCACACAGGATGCAACGGCAACGCCGTTGTTTCCTTCACCTGCTCCATCACGAAACTCGCCGACATATCAGACACCTTCACTTTCGCGATGAAGCGCTTATAAAACGCGTCGTAATCCGCCATATCCGACACCTGAATGTGCAGCAGATAGTCGAGGTCACCCGTCATTCGGTACGCCCCCGTAATCTGCGGCATCATCCGCACAGCACGCGCAAACTGCTCCATCCAATCCGCA
>CALLAV010000267.1 GCA_938001995.1 uncultured Amylibacter sp.
GGGCTGCCCACTTCCAAAGCGGTCATGCCACATTCGCGGGTCAGGAACCGTGCCAGCGGGATTTCCAATTGGCTGTCGGGGAAGAAGAATACGGACTGCCCTTGAAGCGGAACTGCGGCCTGCGCAATCGCTTGACGCGCGCGGCGGCGTGGGGCTTCGGTGACGCGGTCGAACACCTCGTCGCTAACGCCAAATTCTTTTGCGATGGCTCGCAGCCATGCGGTTGTGCCTTCGTCCCCGAAGGGGAAGGGCGCTGCGATATGGCGTGCGCCACGGCGTTCAAGTGCGGCAAAGGTTTCGCCTAGGAACGGTTGGGTCAGGGCAAACACTGTGTTCGCGCCAACAGCGGTGTTTCCGTCAATGTTGCGTGCCGGCAGAACCGTCACAGGACCAACGCCAAGGTCGGACAACAGGCTAAGCATTTGGTCTTCGACCACATCGGGCAGGGCACCGACGACCATCAATTCGCGTGCGTCTGTTTCAGGCAGAACGGGAACCATCGAGGCAAGACATGCGTCTTCGCCTTCGGTGAATGTTGTTTCGATGCCCGACCCTGAATATTCCAAAACGCGTACTTTGGGGGCGAAAGCCTGCGTCATCCGCTCTGCCGCACGGCTGAGGTCCAGTTTAATCACTTCGGATGGGCAGGACCCAACGAGGAACAGCTGGCGAATATCTGGACGACGGGCGAGTAGATCTTCGACGACTCGGTCCAATTCAGTTTGCGCATCGTTCAGCCCAGCCAAATCCGTTTCTTCGAGAATCGCTGTCCCGAATCGCGGCTCTGCGAAAATCATCACGCCAGCGGCGCTTTGTAATAGGTGTGCGCAGGTGCGCGACCCGACCACCAAAAAGAACGCATCCTGAATTTTTCGGTGCAACCAAATGATGCCTGTTAAACCGCAAAAAACCTCGCGTTGGCCACGTTGTTTTAGAACAGGTGCAGCGCGGCATCCGATGGCCGGCGGGGACATGTCTTGTGGGCTCATGCTGTGGCCTCCGACTGAAGGCGCGCAGCGCGTAATTTCCACAGGAACTGGCCCGCGTTAACAACGTAGGCAGCATAGGCCGCAAGGGCGATGATGATAAGGGAGCTGGCCGAAAAGCCACCCCAGAAAAGACCATATAAATATAGGGTATGCAGAGCGATGACACCGAAGCTGAACACGTCCTCCCAAAAGAACGCTGGGGCGAAAAGCCACTGGTCAAAGACCACTTTTTCCCAGATCGCGCCTGTGATCATTATAAGGTACAAAACAGCTGTTTTCAGAAGGATCGAAACGGTTGCGGCGGTGTATCCGTCACCCGTGAAAAGGTAGCGAAAAACGAGCGCCAAAGAGACCAAAAATACAACGAATTGAAACGGTGCCAAAATGCCCTGAACCAACGTCCAAACGGTGGTGTCGCGGCGTCTACGTTGTTCGGGGGTGTAGAGACGAACAGGTTCGCCAGTATGTCGAGTGGACGCTCCCAATATTCATCTCCCAAGGCTACGTTCTTAGAAAATTTTGGCAGGATATTAGCAAAGTGTCAACTTTGATTTACATTAATAATTGGGACGTAACGCAAAGTGGACACTATAAATGCCCATATTTTCAACGATAAAGTGAATGCGGCCTTGGAATTGTCAATATTATTTGACATACCATGGTAAGTAATAAAGCATGAAATCGTCTTTTCACCTTAGCGCCCGTTTAAAAGGGTGCGTTTCACGCGTTTTAGGGGCGCTGGCAGATGTCTCGGATTCTAAATAATCCAAATGATGTGCTTACCGCTGGTGTCAGCGGTTTCGCCAGCCATGCCCTTTCTATTCTTGCGGAAGAGGTGCGTCTGGCGAAAAGCAAAAGCGGATTTGATGCAAACCCGTTGCCGCTGCCTCTTGCAACTTTGCAAAACGTAGTCACCCAGCGCACACCGGATTCTGCGCGAAACGTGGTTGAGCGAATGGTGCGCACAGGGATTACCCGTGAAGAAATCGTCGATCTTTATATTCCGCAAGTCGCTCGCGACTTGGGACAAGCCTGGGTCGATGAGGAAATGAGCTTTGCGACTGTTACGATTGGCTGCGCCCGCCTGCAGGGTGTGTTGCGCACCGTAGGGGACGCTTGGGCCGACATAAGAAATGTGGAAATCATGGGCGTCGCGATGCCCCGTTTCCGCATTTTGGTTCCAGCCGAAGAACAACATACGCTGGGCGCAACTGTGCTTGCGAGCCAGCTTCGCCGTTATGGGATCGTTTCTGACCTTGATTTACAGGCCGATGTATTCACTGAAGAAGCAAACACCGCTGCCCCCGCTTATGATGCTGTTATGATTTCCGCGTCTCCACGGTTTGGGTTCGAAAAGCTGCGCGTTTTCGTTGAGAAAACAAAAGCGTCCTACGGTAACATTCCGGTCTTGATCGGCGGTAGCATTTTGTTGCAAAATGAAGGCGTTACGCCTCAGACTGGGGCGGATTTTGCGACCAATGATATCCTAAAGGCCATCTCACTTTGCGGGCTAGAAGACAAGACCTCGACACGCGGCGATCTCAACTTGGAGAGTCCGACACCGACTCGTCACGACACCGAGGTGGCCTTGTTATGAACTCCTTTGGTAACATGTCCTGGCGCAGTGGGTTGATCCCAATGATCGAACCCGATGCAATGGCAGAAATCCTGTCTTCGGTCGCGGACTTGGGTCTGGTGGTGTCACCCAAGGGTCAAATTCTCGGTGTACTCACGAGCCCCAATTTCGAACCTGACCTGTCTGATTGGCCCGAAACGCTGCTACAAAGCAAGTTGACGGTCGAAAGCGTTCCAAAGCTGGAAGCGCGTTTAGCTCAGTTCGCAGATGACAGCCCGAACACAGCCCCTGTTGAGTTGAACCACAATGTTGACGGGTCTGACCTTGATATTCCAGTGCGCTATAGTTTTCACAAAATCAGCAACGACAGGAATATCTTGATGTTGGGGCGCGATTTGCGCCCGATCGTGGATATGCAACAACAGCTTGTGGCCGCACAAGTTGCGCTTGAACAAGACTACGAAGCGCAACGTGGCCACGAAACGAAGTACCGCGTTCTAATGGAATCCATGCCCGAGGCGATGGTGTTTATGTCTGCTGCAAATGGAACCATTCAAGATTGCAATCGGGCGTCCGAAAAGGTGTTTGGTCGCTCTCGTGACGGGCTGATTGGTCAATCTATCAACAAAGTTGTTACAGATTCGGACAGCTTGGACCGCCTCCTTGGCTCTGCGGCTGAAAATTCTGATTTGCCTGTGACCTTGACGCTCTCTCATAACAGCGAACGCTATTCTGTTCGCCCGACCCTGTTCCGGTCTGTGGATGAAAACAGCATTCTGTGCCGCATCACGCCGTTAGGCCTTGAAGGGGCGAACACGGATGCGTTGCAGCAGAACCTAAACCACTTTTATGAAACGGGTGTGGACGCAATCATCTTTGCCTCTCAAGAGGGCCTGATCCTAAGCGCGAACGATGCGTTTTTGAAACTTGCCTCTGTTGCGCAAGCGCAGTCGCTGAAGGGGCGGAGTGTTTCCGAATTCCTCAGCCGTGGGGCGGTAGATTTGAAGGTCATTCTGGAAAACACGGTGCGCACAGGCGCGATCCGCATGTATTCGACCAAGATTAAAGGTGAACATGGAACCGAACGCAGTGTCGAGATTTCATCGAGCGCGTTGGGCGCTGGGGATGAAATGGTGTTTGCGCTGTTGATCCGTGACACAAACCGCATGGAAACATCCAAGACGGCACCAAGTGCACGAAACGAAGTCGATATGCGTTCGGTGATTGAACTGATCGGCAGTCAGTCGTTGAAAAATATCGTATCGCGCACGACCGATGTGGTCGAAAAAATGTGCATCGAAACTGCGGTTGAGATGACATCGAACAACCGTGTGGCCGCCGCCGAAATGCTCGGTTTGTCACGCCAATCGCTGTATGTGAAGCTGCGCAAATACGGCTTGCTAGAGCGGTAACTCCCAGATTCTTAAATGTCTTGTTTGTGGCAATAATTGACCTACGTCTTTCACGTAGTTGCGAGTGGTTCGCAATAATCTTTACAGTTGCGAATAATTCTCATATGCAACTGATACCTCAATGTTAGGAAACGATTTCACTATGCCAAAAATTCGTGTGTTTACCGTCCTTGCTGCTGTCCTCGCTTTTGCCGCAACATCTGCACAGGCAGAGAAGTTCAAAGCCGTTACGACGTTTACCGTGATTGCTGACATGGCACGCAATGTTGCGGGGGATGCTGCTGTGGTGGAAAGCATCACAAAGGCGGGTGCGGAAATTCATGGGTATCAGCCGACGCCGCGCGATATCATTCGGGCGCAAGATGCAGATTTGATCCTTTGGAACGGTCTAAACCTAGAGCTGTGGTTCGAACAGTTTTTTCGTAACCTGAAAGACATCCCAAGCGCGACGCTGACCGACGGGATTGAACCGATGAGCATTGGGGAAGGTGAATACCTTGGCAAACCGAACCCCCATGCGTGGATGGGTCTGACCAATGCGCTGATTTATGTGGACAACATCCGTAATGCGTTTGTGGCACATGATCCTGAAAATGCCGCAACGTACACTACGAATGCAGACGCCTATAAACAGCAGATTACGGACGCGATTGCGCCCTTGAAAGAAGCGGTTTTGGCCGTGCCAGAGGACAAGCGGTGGTTGGTGACCTGTGAAGGGGCGTTCAGCTATTTGATCCGTGATTTTGAGATGAAGGAACTGTACCTATGGCCGATGAACGCGGATCAACAGGGCACGCCGCAACAGGTGCGCAAAGTGATCGACGGTGTTCGTGCCAACAACATTCCTGCCGTGTTCTGTGAAAGCACCGTGTCACAATCCCCTGCGAAGCAAGTGGCGCGGGAGACGGGTGCGGAATACGGCGGGGTTCTGTATGTAGACAGCCTGACAAAGGAGGATGGACCTGTCCCAACCTACATTGATTTGTTGCGGGTCACGTCGGAAACAATTGCCAAAGGCCTTACCAAGTGAGCGCCCCCACAGGCATAATCGCAAAAGATGTAACCGTTACATACCGTAATGGTCACACGGCCTTGCGGGACGCGAGCTTTGAGATACCAACAGGCACGATTACGGCGCTGGTTGGTGTGAACGGCGCGGGAAAGTCCACGCTGTTCAAGGCGATTATGGGCTTTGTCCCTGCTGCGAAGGGAACGATTTCGGTGCTGGGAATGCCTGCGAAACAGGCGTTGAAACAGAATATCGTGGCTTATGTTCCGCAATCAGAAGAGGTCGATTGGACCTTTCCTGTGTTGGTCGAAGACGTAGTCATGATGGGCCGTTATGGTCACATGGGATTCTTGCGCAGGCCTTCTCAGGCAGACCGCGATGCGGTG
>CALLAV010000268.1 GCA_938001995.1 uncultured Amylibacter sp.
ATAGGAAAAAATGAACGGCGCTAGTGGGGGTTTGGGGGCGCTACAGCCCCTTTGCCACAGCGCGCAGTTCAAATTTCTGGATTTTGCCTGTGCTGGTTTTGGGCAGTTCTTGAAACACCACGGTTTTGGGGCATTTGAAGCCAGAAAGGTGTTCGCGGGTGTGGGCAATGATCTCGGCCTCGGTGGGTTGGTCGACGCCGTCTTTCAACTCGATAAACGCACACGGGGTTTCGCCCCATTTTTCATCTGGGCGGGCCACCACGGCGCACAGGGACACGGCGGGGTGGGACATGAGGGTGTTTTCAACTTCGACAGAAGAGATGTTTTCACCGCCTGAGATGATGATGTCTTTCATGCGGTCGGTGATGCGGATGTAGCCGTCTGGTTCACGCACCGCGATGTCGCCTGAGCGGAAGGCGCCGCCCTCAAAGGCCTCGGCAGTGGCGGTCGGATTTTTGTAGTAGCCTTTCATCACCGAATTGCCGCGAATGACGATTTCACCGATGGTTGTGCCGTCGCGGGGGACGGGTTTGCGGGTGTCTTGGTCCACCACGTCGATGTCTTCCATCATGGGATATTGCACGCCAACGCGGGCCATTTCGGCGTAGCGCTTTTCGGGTGGCAGGGCGGCCCAGTCATCGGGTTCCACGCATTCGGTGACGTGGCCGTAGGTTTCTGTCAGGCCGTAGACTTGCATGACTTTAAAGCCGAGGGATTCCGCGCCTTTGATCGTTGCGGGGGAGGGTGGTGCGCCTGCGGTCAGGACAGAGATTTCGTGGCTGAAGGATTTTTTTTCTTCGGGTTTGGCGTTGATGAGTGTGTTCAGCACAATGGGTGCGCCGCCGAAATGGGTGATGCCCTCTGCCTCGATCGCGTTGAAGATTGCGCTGGCAGTGATGTCGCGACAGCAGGTGATTTGGCCGCCAAGGGACGGCATCATCCATGTGTGGTTCCAGCCGTTGCAATGGAATAGCGGCACGATGGTAAGGTATTTCGGGTAAAGGCCGATTTGCCAGCTGAGCGCGGTGCCCATGGTCATCAGATATGCGCCGCGATGGTGGCAGACAACGCCTTTGGGGCGGCCTGTTGTACCGGAGGTATAGTTGAGCGATATGGCGTCCCATTCATCCTCGGGCATGTGCCACGGGTGGTTCGGGTCGCCTGCGGCAATGAAATCTTCGTATTCCACGTGATCGCCAGTGGCAGGGAAACCTGCGGCGGCATCCGCGACCTCTACGATCATCGGCGCATCCGTTTCCATCATTGTGATGGCTTCAAGGGTGACGGGGATGAATTGCGTGTCCACGAGGACGATCTTGGCCTCGGAGTGGTCGAAGATATAGGCGATAGTGTCCGCGTCGAGACGGGTGTTGATGGTGTTTAGCACTGCGCCAGAGGCTGGCACGCCGAAGTTTGCTTCGACGATGGCGGGGATGTTGGGGCAAATGGTAGAGACGACTTCGCCAGGCTGGATGCCTTGTTTCACAAGGGCAGAGGCCAGTTGGGAACAGCGGGCGTGGTATTCAGCGTAGGTGTGGCGGCGTGCGCCATAAACCAGCGCATCGCGGTTTGGAAACACATCGCGGGCGCGGTTGAGGTGGGACAATGGGGTGAGCGCCACATAGTTCGCTGCGCATTTGTTGAGGCCTGTTTCGTCTGCCATTTGTGCCATTTTGATTCCCTCCCAAGACTGTCAGAATTTATATGTCAGACAATTAATTGTTGTCGAGTGTTGTTCGCGACGCTTGCGTGTCGATTATGCCTTTGTGCAGGCGATAATGCGGATTTCGACGAGCGCGTTTTCGCGGCGTAGGCCGCCTGCTTCAATCGCGGTCCATGCGGGGTAGGGATCGTTGAACAGATCGAGGCGGACTGCATCGAAAAGGTCAAAGTGATCGCGTAGACCGATGTGGTAGCTGGTCATTTCGACGACAGCGTCGAGGGTGAGGTCGGCTTCTGACAGGACGTTGGCGATTTTTGCGAAGGCGCTGCGGAATTGGGTTTCAGGATCAAGTGGCATGGTGCCATCAGGGCCGCTGCCCGTGACGCCAGTCAGGAACACATGGTCGCCCGAAAGGATGCCAGGTGACATTTTGAGCTGTGCGACAGCAGGTTTGGCCGCATCTGGGATAAGGGCGCGTTTGGGCATGTGGGTCCTTTAAAGCTGGAGTGTGGAGGCACGAATGGGTCATGTCCTCTCGTCGGGGAGGCCGCGCATGGCCCATTCGGGCCGGGCTTAGCTGTGCCATGACTAGTCCTGTTCCACATATTTGAAATCGTACGGGCGTTTGGCGTGCCCTGTCAGACGGCCCGCCGAGGGGCTCGGCAAATGGGCGGTAAGGACGAGCGTGTCGGTGTCGCACAACCCTTCAAACAGTTTAATACGTGTGGCGGCGGCCTGATCCATATCGTCGTCAAAGACCATGGACCAGTCGGGATGGGCCAGTTGGATCGGGCTGTGGATCACGTCACCGATCATGATTGCGGTCTTGCCGCCTGATTTGATTTGGACGCAAACGTGGCCCGTGGTGTGGCCGGGTGTGGGGATCAGGGTGATGCTGTCGTTAAGGGCGAAGTCGGTTTCGACGAGTTGGGCTTGGCCTGCTTCCAATATGGGGAGGACGTTTTCGCGATAGCTTGGTGCGTCTTTGGCGGCGAAGGCATCCACTTCGGTTTTTGACAGAATGTATGTCGCGTTTGGAAACGTGGGGACCCAGCGGCCATCGAGCAGGCGAGTGTTCCAACCAGAATGGTCGGTGTGAAGATGGGTGCAAAAGACGAAATCGATGTCTTCGATCGTGAAGCCTGCGGCGGCAAGGTTGCGCAGCCACGTGTCGTCGTCGCGGTCGTTCCAGTCGGGCAGGCCGCTGGTTTTGCCGCATCCGACGCAGGTGTCGATGAGGATCGTGTGGTCCGGCGTTTGCACGACATAGGACTGCACAGGCAGAATAAGTTTTCCTGTGTCGGGGCAAATTGCATGGCCCAAGAGCCAGTGCATGTCGGGTTCAAGTGCTTCAGCGGTGGCGTTCGGGAAAACCTCGGACGGGAGCATAAACGGGCCTTCGAGTTCGAGCACGCGGTGGATGGTGACGTCACCAAAGGATTGTGGGCGCATGGGTGTTGCCTGTCAGGTTCGGGTGTGGGTAGATGCGCCAAGTTTAAACGGGACTCCTAAAATGGCAACGGCACAAACCAACACCGCCCAAGGTGCAGCCTTAATGGTGGGATGCATGGCGATCATTGGAATGATCGACAACTACGTTACCGTGATCGCGGGCGAGGGTGGGTTGTGGCAATTCCACTTCATGCGCTCGTGTATGGTTTGTGGGATGTTGTTGGTGATCTCGTTTGTTGCTGGCTGGAAAATTCGCCCACAAAACTGGCGTGGGGTTGCGGTGCGCTCTGTCTGTGGTGCCATTTCCATGGGTGTTTATTTCGGGGCGTTGGCGTTTCTGCCGATTGCGCAAGTGGGGGCGGGGCTGTTCACCGCGCCGTTGTTTGTGTTGCTGTTTTCGGTGCTGTTCTTTGGGCAGCAGATCGGGATTTGGCGTATTGTGGCGGCGGTTGTGGGATTTGCGGGCGTCATGATGGTGCTAAAGTTGGATGTGACCGCTTTGCAGTTGGTGGCGGTTTTGCCGATGCTTGCGGGGATTACTTGGGCGATGACAGCGCTTAGCACACGGTATTTGTGCGAAGGTGAAGAGACCGTGACGTTGCTGTTCTGGTTCTTTTTCGCGCTTGGCGTGCTGGGGCTGTTGGGCCTCGGTCTGATGGCAGCAGGGGTCGATGACGGGCAGAGTTTTGTGACCACAGGCTGGCGCGTGCCGACATTTGTGTTCTGGAAGTGGACCATCATTCAAGCGGTGTTTTCTATGATCGCAGTGGCGATGCTGACGCGGGCGTATCAGGTCGGGGAAACCAGCTACATCGCAGTGTTTGAGTATTCTTTCCTGATTTTCGCAAGCTTTTGGGCCTGGGTTCTGTTTGGGGATACCGTTGATGTCTGGGGCATGGTTGGCATTGCGATGATCATTGCGTCGGGCGCTGTGATTGCACTGCGCACAACCGAGGCTTAATGTCCGCCCATGATTATTTCCCACGGCCGCAAATACATCTTTGTACATATCCCGAAAACGGGTGGCACGTCGTTGGCGCTCGCGCTGGAAGACAAAGCGATGAAGGACGATGTGCTGATCGGAGACACGCCCAAGGCCAAGAAGCGGCGCAAACGTTTAAAGGATGTGCAGACCACGGGGCGGGTGTGGAAACATTCGCGGCTAACGGACGTTTATGGCTTGGTAGATCAGGCGCAGATGGAGGACTACTTCGTCTTTACACTGGTGCGAAACCCATGGGATCGGATGGTGAGCTATTATCATTGGCTGCGGGATCAGACGTTTGATCATCCACATGTAACGCTGGCTAAGACTTTGGAATTTTCACGGTTTTTGAATGACGGGCTCACACAAGCAATGATGAGCGCGGATGGCGCAGCGCGGTATGTCAGCGATCAGAGCGGCGTGGATCGCTGCGATTTATATCTGCGGCTTGAGCAATTGGCACAAGATGTAAAAACCCTAGAAGATGCCATAGGCGTGCGTTTGGGAATGGTTCCACACACAAACACATCAACGCGCGGGGCGTATCAAACGTATTATACGGATGCTGATTTAACGCTTGTCGGGCAGCTGTTCGCGCCCGACATTGCGCGTTTTGGTTACGCTTTTGACGGCTGATTAGCCATAAAATGCGAGTGTTACAGCCAGCATTGCGACCCCTGCCACAAGGCCCATTGCGAACGCTGTTACGATTACGATACCCATCTTTTTTACCTCACTCATTACTATCGGCGCATCCTTGTGTCCCTACTGACTGCGCCATCTTGCTCAATGACGTCGACGTAAAGGGCAATTGGGAACAGAATGTGGCATAAAATTGAACTTGTTAAACATGGGCAAGTCGTTGCAAAAATGCATCAATTAGTCGTTTGAGAGCAAACCCAAATCTTCACAAAACGACTTAAACGAAAAAAGCCGCTTCAATAAAGCGGCTTTTGGTTTGTCAGTATAAGGGCTGTACTGTCGCTCTATTCGCCGAGTTTGGCGTAAATCTCTTCCATGTCGGGCTCGCCGATGGCTTCTTTACGGCTTGGGTCTGTGTGGTCATATTTGAACAGCACGAAATCTCGTTTGTAGATTTCATAAACCAAATGCATGGACAGATCGTCGAAATAGTCTTCGACTGGGTGGGCGCGTTTTGGGCCGTGGCCTTCGCTTTCATTAAAGCGTGGCATGTTGTCGATATCGACCTCATGCTTCACTTCGATGTTTTTCAAAACGTCCTTCATACCCTCTTTGAAGTTCTCGGTCGTGATGATTTTGTTGTATTTGCCACCGTTCACCACCAGCGTGGAGGCATGGCCTGCCATTGCAGACCAGTGGATATCAGGATCCATCGGGCGGCGCCATTTGATGGTGTCCCGCGCAAACAAAAGAAAGCGACGGAAGGATTCGATCTGGTCGAAATCGCCTTCAACCTCGACCCCGTATTTGCGGATGATGTTGGGCACCAGATTGCCGCGATAGCGTTTGCCGTTGCGCTGGATGCCGCAGATTTTGTCAAAGAACGACGACAAAATGCGGGTGTATGGGTTGCGTACGCAGGTGAATGTATAGGTGTCTTGCGCCTGAACCCGTTCGGTGATCGGCCCTTGCGAATATTCCTGCGACCACTTGTGCAACCCTTCGGTGCTGTCGTGGATATCTCCGTCAAAAAATCGACCGTGATCCGAATAAAACATAATCTGTCCGATGGTCGAACACGCGCATTTTGGCACAACACGATACGCGACGCTTTCGCTTTCGGTCATCCAAGTTCCTGGAAAGCCCATACTGATTACTCCTGCTCTGCCGCGCTTTTGCGCTTTGGTCTGCTGCTATGATCTACCTTTTAGGCAGCGGATTGCCAAGAAAAAGTGTTTATTGGGGCAAAATTTACAGATAGACCCCTATATCAGGTAGCAGTGCAAATAACAGGCGACAGTTCTGATGGCGAAAATTGCCTATATCCTTCTGTGTCACAAGGACCCAGAAGCCATTATTCAACAGGCCGAGGGACTGACGTCCGTTGGCGACTGTATTTCTATACATTTTGATGCATCCGCCAGCAAAGAAGCATACGGCGAGATTGTAACCGCGCTGAAAGACAATCCAAACGTCACGTTTGCTAAGCGTGTAAGCTGTGGTTGGGGCGAATGGTCACTGGTGCAAGGGTCGCTCAACGCGATGCAAGCGGCAAGCGATGCCTTTCCTGATGCGACGCATTTCTACATGGTGTCTGGCGATTGCATGGCGATCAAACCAGCGACCTATACGCACCGTTTTTTGGATGAAAACGACGTGGATTTCATTGAATGCAATGATTTCTTCGAAAGCGACTGGATCAAAACAGGTATGAAAGAGGATCGGTTGCATTACCGTCACTTTTTCAATGAACGCGAAAATAAGGCGCTGTTTTACAATTCCTACAAGCTGCAAAAATCATTGGGGATCAAACGGGAAGTGCCCAAAGGCATTGCCATGAAAATCGGATCGCAGTGGTGGTGTTTGCGCCGCCGCACGGTCGAAGCAGTTTT
>CALLAV010000269.1 GCA_938001995.1 uncultured Amylibacter sp.
TGGGAAGACACATAAGCGCCTATTGTTTCCAAATTGGAAATAATGCTTGCTCGAATCGTCAAACTGTCACTACCTAGGGTTACCTGAAACTGCTTTTGGGACACCCTATGCGCCAATTTACGACCCGCACCGCGGGCGGACTGTCATCCGTCTGGTTTCAAATCTGGGAATGGTATTACGCCGCCCTAGAAACGACGCTCGATCGCTTGAACAAAAGCGACGCACGCTAAGGCAAATTCAGCCTTGCCCTTTTAGATATTCTCGCCTAATGCAGCACCTTCACGCGGCACTTACACCCTTGGAGGATTGCCGCCTTTGTAACTTAGGAGAATATCATGGCTGATATGCCAAATATTAACGCTACACTGCGTGAGGGGACAGGCAAGGGGGCCGCCCGCCAAGCACGTCGTGATGGGCTTGTTCCCGGTGTAGTCTACGGCGGTGGCGCAGACCCCGTCGCAATCAACGTCAAATTCAACGAGCTGTTCAAACAGTTGAAAGCAGGCAAATTCTTGTCCACGCTGTTCAACCTGAAAATTGACGGCCAAGAAGACGTTCGTGTGATCTGTCGGAACGTACAGCGTGATGTTGTGAAGGATCTTCCAACACACCTCGACCTGATGCGCCTGAACCGCACATCCCGTGTAAACTTGTTCATTCCTGTGACCTTCATCAACGAAGAAACATCTGTCGGCCTTAAGGCTGGTGGTACGTTGGTGACTGTTCGTTCGGAAATTGAACTGAAAGTTACAGCTGGCAACATCCCAGAAAGCATCGAAATCGATCTCGCAGATGTCGACATCGGTGACGGCGTGAACATTTCCGACGTAACACTGCCAGAAGGCTCACGTCCTATGATTACGGATCGTGACTTTGTGATTGCAAACATTGCGGCTCCATCCTCGTTGAAATCTGAAGATGACGGTGAAGACGAAGGCGAAGAAACAGAAGCGCCAACAGCGGAAGCCGAAGGCGACGCAGCAGAAGAGTAATCTTCCTAGCATTCAAAATTTCAAAGGCCCGTGCGTTCAAACAACGTGCGGGCCTTTTTCATTTCGGCTATAACGCCAGAAATCACTGCCAAAGGAGGCTGACATGCAAATATTCGTAGGCCTTGGCAATCCGGGTGCAAAATACGCAGGCAACCGCCATAACATTGGTTTTATGGCGCTTGATCGCATTGCCTCGGACCACGGGTTTGGGCCGTGGCGATCCAAGTTTCAGGGCGTGATCAGCGAAGGGCGGTTTGGGTCTGATCGTGTGGTTTTGCTTAAACCCGAAACCTTTATGAACCTGTCTGGTCAGTCCGTTGCGGCCGCGATGAAGTTCTATAAATCCGAAGTGGCCGACATCACCGTTTTCCACGACGAACTCGATCTTGCCCCTGGCAAATGCCGGTTCAAAACAGGCGGCGGCCACGCGGGGCACAATGGCCTGCGCTCCATCCACCAACACATCGGACCAGACTACAATCGCGTGCGCATCGGCATCGGTCATCCAGGTCACAAAGATGCGGTTGCGGGTTATGTCCTGCGCGATTTTGCCAAGGCGGATCAGGAGTGGATTGATGATCTGTTACGGGGAATGTCGGATGGTGCGCCAGAGCTGGCCAGGGGCGACAGCGGGAGGTTTATGAATGCGGTTGCTCTGCGCACAAACCCACCGCGGTCCTCGACCACACAGCCGAAAGAGAAGAAAGCAGAAAAACCCAGCGATGTTGCACCAGAGCCTGAAGAAAAGTTAACACCGCTGCAACGGCTTGCAGCAAAGTTTCGCTAAATCAATGGATTACAAAGCACTTTTCATCACATTGCGGATCATCGCATCGCGACTAATTCGCCTCGACTTTGTTGGGATTAATCGCCTTGCCCGCGTGAATACGATGTTTGACGCGGATAAGATCACGCAGAACTTTGTGTCGATCCGTGATCTATTCGAATACGTGGATGTTGATGTCGACACGGCTCACCCTTCACCCTTGCTCGAGGCTCCAAAGCTTTTGCCTGATACCTATAATTGGGGGGAGGAAACCCTAACCCTTACGGATTGGCAAACCACGCGCAGCGTCTGCGCGATGGTCGTGTTAAAAGACGGCGCGCGGGTGTACGAGGACTATTTCAACGACACAAAATCGGACGACCGCCGCATCAGTTGGTCCATGTCTAAAAGCGTGCTGTCCATCGCGATGGGGGTCTTGCACGATCAGGGCCGCCTGCCCCCACTGAACAGCAAAATTGGCGATCTGGTTCCAAGCCTGCGCAACAGCGCCTATGCCAAAGCTACCCTTCAAAACGTTCTGAATATGTCGAGCGGTGTGGCCTTTAATGAGGATTATCTCGACTTTCATTCCGACATTAACCGCCTTGGCCGCATCATTGGTGTGGGCGGCTCGATGGATGCCTTTGCTCAAAATATGACGCTGCAAGACTGGGCCCCTGGCACGTATAATCACTATGTTTCGGTCGATACGCATGTGCTCGGAATGGTGCTGCGCGAAGTGTCTGGCGAACCGCTTGCCGATTTTATTCGCGACACTGTTTTTGCCAAACTTGGCCTAGAATCCGCCCCGTATTTCGTCGCTGACAGCCTGCAAGAGCCCTTCATTCTGGGCGGTCTGAACCTTATGACCCGCGACTATGCGCGCATTGGTTTGATGATGGCGCAGGGTGGCGAAATCAATGGCAACCATATTGTTTCGTCTGACTGGATCGCGCAATCCACCGCCCAATCTGCACCGCCACCTGATCCCGCGCGTGCGGCAATGCCAGACGGTGTTTTGGGATACGGATATCAGTGGTGGCTGCCCCCTTCCCCTGCCAAAGGCGAGTATTTTGCCATCGGAATTTACGGGCAGTACATCTATGTGGACACCGCCCGCCAAGTGGTAATCGCGGTGAACAGCGCAGATCGGGATTTCAAAGACGGTGACGGGCAAGTGACATTGAACAATTTGCAAGTTTTCCGCCAAATTGCCGAGCATTTAGAATAATTCTAAATGTTGACAGTGTCCTTGTGGAAGCCCATATTGTTGACAACTCTTATAAGGATTGAATCGTATGTTTATCCAAACTGAAAGCACGCCGAACCCGGCCACGTTGAAATTCTTGCCGGGTCAAGCCGTGCTCGCCGCTGGCACGGCGGATTTCCCAACGGAAGAAGCTGCGCAAAACTCTCCGCTCGCGTCCCGTGTGTTCAAGGTTCAAGGCGTCACAGGCGTTTTCTTTGGCCCTGATTTTGTGACCGTGACCAAGGACGAAAGCGCTGATTGGAACCACATCAAACCCGCAATTCTGGGCGTGATCATGGAACACTACCAATCCGGACAGCCTGTGATGGGCGAAGACGCGCAGAACTCTGGTCACAAAGAACACACTGGCGAAGATGGCGAAGTTGTCCAGCAAATCAAAGACTTGCTTGATACACGCGTGCGCCCTGCTGTGGCCCAAGACGGCGGCGACATCACCTTCCACGGCTTTGACCGCGGCGTGGTTTACCTGCACATGCAAGGTGCCTGCGCAGGCTGCCCATCCAGCACGATCACCCTGAAAATGGGCATCGAAAACCTGTTGCGCCACTACATTCCAGAGGTCACAGAGGTGCGCCCTGTTGCCGCCTAAGCCGATTATTCTGGCCTTTGACACCGCAGCCGCGCATTGCGCGGCTGTGCTCGTTCAGGGGGATAAAACCTTGGCCGTGCAGGTAGAACCGATGGCCAAAGGACAGGCGGAACGGCTGTTCCCCTTGGCCCAAGAGGTTCTCGCAAGGGCAGGTATCAATTGGGATGCATTGAATGCCATTGCGGTTGGCACGGGTCCGGGCAATTTCACAGGTATTCGCATTTCCGTGTCTGCTGCGCGCGGTTTGGCCTTGTCGCTCGGCATTCCTGCAATTGGCGTCTCGCGACTGGACGCGATGGCCTATGGGGTGCAAGGCCCCTGCTCCGCCGTTATTGATGCCCGTCAAAACCGCCTTTACGTGCAGGATTTTGTCGATGGAACTGCTATATCTGATGTGCGTATCGTCTCCGTCGAAGGTTTCGTCGCGCAACACCCAACCCTGTGCGATGCAGAGGTTCATGTTCCCGCGACGTTGATCCCCACACACATCACGTTGGAAAATGTGGCACAGATTGCCGCTGCACGATTGGGCAAAGATCACCCAAGACCAGCCCCCCTTTACGTTCGCGCCCCTGACGCGGCCTTGCCGTCCGATCCTGCGCCGACGATCCTCCCATGACGCCTGAACAGTTGGCGGATATCCACGCGGCGAGTTTTACACAGCCCCGCCCATGGAGTGTCACTGAATTTTCAGACCTTTTGGCTTCTGAAAGAACCCGATTGGTAACCCGCGCAAACGGTTTTGCATTGATCCAAATCGCAGGGCCAGAGGCGGAACTTTTGACCATAGCCGTTCATCCCGACGCGCGACGCTCTGGGCAAGGCACAGCACTGATGAACGACCTTCTCAGCGCTGCCAAAGAGGCCAACTGCGAGGAAATCTTTCTAGAAGTGGTCGACACAAACACCGCCGCAATTGCACTCTACCATGCTCATGGTTTCGGCGAACGCGCCATTCGCAAAGATTATTACAACGGCCCAAACGGCGCAAAGTCATCTGCGCTAATCATGCACAAACCGCTCTAACCACGGCCCACAAAAGGCATGTCATTGGCCATGACTGTCATAAACAGAACATTCGTCCCAAGCGGCAAACCTGCCATATGCATCACTGCATTTCCCACATGATCTACGTCCATCGTCGCTTCGGGTTCAATTGCACCATTGGCCTGCGGCACACCCACCGTCATTGGTTTGGCCATTTCCGTCAGCGCATTGCCAATATCAATCTGCCCCACATTGATGTTGAACGCCCGCCCATCGAGCGACAGGGTTTTCGTCAGCCCCGTGATCGCATGTTTGGTGGCGGTATAAGGCGCCGATCCGGGGCGCGGGGCGCTGGCTGACACGGACCCGTTGTTGATAATGCGGCCACCTTGCGGGCTTTGGCTGCGCATAATCCGCCACGCCGCGCGCGCACACAGGAAACTGCCCGTGAGGTTGATATCCACGCATTGTCGCCACGCATCCACGTCCATTTCGTCAATCGGGCTGGCGGGAACACCAATCCCTGCATTGTTGAACAGCGCGTCCAAATGGCCAAATGTGACAGCGGCTTTGTCAAATGCCGCATCCACAGACGCCTCATCTGTCACATCACAAGGCAAAACCAACGCATTGGTCTGCCCTGCCGCAACCTCCTGCAAGGGTTCAATCCGACGCCCGATCAGGCCAACGTTCCAACCTGCCGCCAGAAACGTCCGCGCCGTGGACGCCCCTACGCCAGAACCGGCCCCTGTGATGATAATCGTTTGCGCCATGTCGCTGCCCTTACAAAAATAATGTCGCTCAAGGTCTAGCGCCTTGATGCAACCCATGCAAACCTTGCACAACTTTATCAACTGGATGCCCCATGCCAAAATCACCCGATCCGTTTTTTCAACCCGTTTCTGCCATTGAATCCCCGCGTTTCGCAGGTGTACCGACGTTTATGCGCCTGCCGCACCTGACACCTGAACATGATCGCTACGGCGATGTGGAAATCGGGCTAATTGGCGTACCTTGGGACAGCGGAACCACGAACCGCCCAGGGCCACGCCATGGGCCACGCCAGCTGCGCGATTATTCCACCATGATCCGTGCCATGAACCCTGTGAATGGGATCAATCCCTTTGCACTGACCAACTGCGCCGATCTGGGTGATGTTGGCGCGAACCCGTCAGATATCCAAGACGCCATGCGCCAGATTACCGAGTTCTATACGGCGACCACAAAAGCGGGTATTATACCCATGACAGCTGGCGGCGATCACCTTGTGTCCTTGCCTGTATTGCGGGGATTGGCCCAAAACGGACCGCTCGGGATGATCCACTTCGACGCCCATACGGACCTGTTCGACACCTACTTCGGAGGTTTCAAATACACTCACGGCACCCCGTTCCGTCGCGCGATTGAAGAAGGATTGCTCGATCCGAAACGTGTGGTTCAAATTGGCATTCGTGGCACGGCCTATAACACCGAAGACATCGACTGGGGCCTAGAACAAGGCGTCACCATTATTCGCATTGAAGAGCTGTTCGAGCGCGGCATTCCCGACGTTATGGCTCAAGCCCGAGAGATAGCAGCGGACCAAGAAACCTATTGCTCGTTCGACATTGACGTCATCGACCCCGCCTATGCGCCTGGCACAGGTACACCCGAAATCGGCGGCGTGACCAGCTTTCAAGCCCAGCAACTGGTGCGCGAACTGTCGGGCGTGAACCTTATCGGGGCTGATCTGGTCGAGGTCTCGCCTCCTTTTGATCCGTCTGGCGGCACAGGCTGGCTCGGAGTCTCAATAATGTTCGAACTGATGTGTATGTTGGCCAAAGCGCATAAAAACCGCGCATAAGGCCAGATAAACCTTAGAAAATCGGCAATCTGGCTGGTTGCTCGAACGGCAATGCGGGCGTATACCGACGGGAAACAGTGCATACTAAAGGCCTTTGACCGTGGACCCAATTACCCTATCGACCGAAATGATCGTGGTTCTGGCTCTGCTCGGCTTTACGGTATTTTTGTTTGTCTCTGAAATCGTTCGTGTCGATCTTGCGGCCATCATTGTGATGGTGTTGCTCGGTGGCCTAAGCTATTTACCTGGCCTTGGTGGCTTGGCCGATATCAACCACCTGTTCGATGGTTTCGCGTCTAACGCGGTGATTTCGATCATCGCTGTTATGATCATTGGTGCGGGGCTTGATAAGACGGGTTTGATGACCAAAGTCGCGGCGACCATCCTAAAATACGGCGGCACGACCGAAGGGCGCATCATCCCGATTATTTCTGGCACGGTAGGTGTGATTTCCAGCTTTATGCAGAACGTGGGCGCAGCCGCCCTGTTCCTGCCGGTGGTGTCGCGGATTTCATCGCGCACCAACATCGGCCTGTCGCGTTTGCTTATGCCTATGGGCTTTTGTGCGATCCTTGGCGGTACGATGACAATGGTCGGCTCTTCGCCGCTGATCCTGCTTAATGACTTGATCATTGCCACAAACGTCGATTTGCCTGCGGATCAACAGATGCAAACCTTTGGGCTGTTTTCAGTGACGCCCATTGGCTTGGCGCTTGTTGTAACGGGCATTCTCTATTTCATGTTGTTTGGGCGTTGGGTTCTGCCTGGTGAAACATCCAAGGGCGACGCGGCTTCAGGTCAGTCCATGAACGAATACCTCAAACGGCTTTACGGTCTGAAAGCCGACATCGTCGAGGTCGAAGTGCCAGAGGGCAACATCCTGCTAGGCCAATCATTTAACGATCTGATGGACGTGCACCACATGTACATCATCGGCTCCTATTTCAAAGGCCAACGCTGGATTTCCCCTGTTGTGGAAACTGAAATCACCACACCGTGTCGCCTGGCCATTCTAGGCCGCAAAAAAGTGATTGAGGAAATGGCCGATATTTACGGTCTGAACATTCTTCCCGAACTCGACATTTTCGCGGAAGAGTTCGCGCCGACCAAGTCAGGTGTCGCAGAAATCGTGATTCCGCCCGATAGCCAAGTGATCGGCAAAACCGCCCAAGACCTCGCGCTGCGCAAGACCTACGGCGTGTCCATGTTGGCGATTCACCGCGGCGAAGACACCTTTAGCCATGTGGAAACCGAAGACCACGAAGCCACGCGTATCGGTCGTGTTCCGTTCCGCGCAGGGGATACATTGGTCATCCACGCGCAGTGGGAAAACCTCACACGGATCAACAAAGACAAGAACTTCGTCGTCGTGACATCCGATTTCCCACAAGAAGAGTTGCGCCCGCAAAAAGTGTCTTGGGCGCTGTTGTTCTTTGCCATCGCTGTCGGTTTGATCTTGTTTACAGACGTACGCCTGTCGCTGTGTCTGTTGGTTGGTGCTGCGGGGATGATCGTGACCAAGGTCCTTGATATCGACGAAGCCTATCGCGCTGTAGGGTGGAATACCGTTTTCCTTTTGGCCTCGCTTATTCCGCTTGGCCAAGCGGTGCAAAGCACAGGAACCGCCGAATGGATCGCCCAAGGGATTCTGTCTGTTCTTGACGGGTGGCCGATCT
This sequence comes from uncultured Amylibacter sp., assembly GCA_938001995.1. Classification (GTDB taxonomy): domain Bacteria; phylum Pseudomonadota; class Alphaproteobacteria; order Rhodobacterales; family Rhodobacteraceae; genus Amylibacter. The sequence goes on from CALLAV010000269.1 coordinate 8,124, forward strand.
GGGCGCTGCAAGCGGGTGTTGCGATCCTTGCGACGATCTTCACGCTTGTGATGTCGAATGTAGGGGCCACTGTTCTGCTGGTTCCGCTCGCCGTGTCCATCGCCATTGCCGCTGGTGGCGATCCTGCAATCTTTGCCATGACCGTGGCGATTTCGACCTCGAACTCTTTCCTGATCCCAACACACCAAGTGAACGCCTTGATCATGGGTCCTGCGGGCTACCGCGTGGTGGATTTTGTGCGCACGGGCGGGGTGATGACGATCCTATTCCTCATCGTGTCCATGTTCATGATGAACGTGGTTTTCTAGCCAGCTACTCCGCGTCTGGCGATTGCGCTTCCAGCTCCAACACAGGGGCGGGAACAGATTTCAAATCCTCGATCCCTAGCGGTGCTTCTGGTTTGGCCAGCATATACCGCGTAATCCACAACAACCGCTGCTCTGCCCGCGTGATCGCCACATAAGCCAGCCGTTTCCACAACGCGATGCCCGCTTCGGTGCGCCCTGCCCGACTGGCCGCATAAATGTCTGGCGCAAACACCTGAACATCAGTCCATTGAGACCCTTGCGCCTTGTGGATCGTACAGGCTGCGCCATGCACAAAGGCTGCGCCCATGCGTGCCGCGGACGGTATAAACGGCTCTTCTTCGCCTGGCATCTCAATTTTGATGATCGTCGCCGCAGACACTTGCGGATCCTCTGCCCCCACCACATGCAGGCGCGAAAACCCAGGCTTGCGCCCTTCACTGAGGTAAACCGCCTGCGCCCCTTTGATGAGGCCCCGAGCCTCTAAATCAATGCGCTTTTTGCGGTGCTTCATGGGCAATTCAATCCCATCGCAAATCAAAGGTTCGCCTGGCAACAGCATTTCGGCAGGTGCGCCGTAGGCTGCGCGGAAGGCATGAATTAACCTGATCCGCGTTGCATTGCGCCAGACCAAAACAGGCGCACGCGCCATTGCGGCGGCATCCACACGCGGAGCAACCACGACGCGGTCATCTTTTTGCGCGGCCTCTTCGATCATCTTTTCAAAGTGGTGGAATTCCAACTGCGGATCGGCCAAAGCGTGGGCCAAGTCTAAGATCGGATTGTCATCTGCTTGGCGGTGCACGCGGCTTAGAACCAGCTTACGCCCCTCAGGCAAACCATCAAACGCCATTGAGCCTGACTGCCCCACTGGGGCCAACTGTGCGGGGTCGCCAAACAGGATCAGCGTCGAAAAAATCTCCTGCAAATCCTCTAGCTGCTTGTCATCGAGCATAGAGGCTTCGTCCACAAATCCCACATCCAAGGCTTCTTCGCGCCGCTTCCAGCCGATAATGAAATCCGACCCGCGCAGCCCCGCCACTGCCAAAGCACCGGGAACCGACTTGTTGGTTTGAAAGAATGCAAACGCCCGATCCAGAGCCACATCTGTCAGCCCTTCGATGTCCGGCTTTTCAGCGTTCCCCGCCAGCCATTCAGCGATTTTTTCATATTCGGGGTCGTACATCGGCGTGTACAAAATACGATGAATCGTGGTCGCCGCCACGCCCCGATTGCGCAAAACAGAGGCCGCTTTGTTGGTCGGTGCTAAAATCGCCAAAGTGCGGCGATCCTTGCGGGCTTTGCCCTCGTAATCACCACTAATTGTGTCGACACCCGCATCTGTCAGCGCCTCGCCCAATTTGGCCAGCAGCATCGTTTTACCTGACCCCGCCTTACCCAGAACGGCCAAGGTTTGCTGTTTGCCGTCAGATTCTGGCAACAAAAGCGCATCATCCAGATCAATACCAGCCGCCTTTAAAACATCCGCAACCGCGTCATAGGCACTGGCTTGGTCTTCTGAGAATTTCATGGGTCGGGTCCGGTTCAGATCATGTTCGCAACCTTACCCCAGCCCCCTAGAAACCTGAACGCAATAATTACCCTGCCATGGATTTCTGTGCCATCGGGCGCGGCATGCCAAAGGCACGGTCGATCCACAAAGCGGACAAGTCGGGCGCAACGCCCGCTTTGGTGCATAACGTTTGGCGAATATCCTCGGAAAACTCCCACAAGCCAACGGATACGCGCGAGCGCCCTTCGCCACTGGAACCGAGGACGTCTGGTGACCAACCAAGCGCGCGATAAATTCGCACCATACGCGCATCAAAAACGCCAACGGCGTGCTTTAGACCGAATTTGATACCAATTTCACATCCCGCCAACATGACCGCCGCAGACACGCGGCCTGCCTGATCGTCCACATTCGGAGACAAGCAAAACCGCGTGCTTTCCCAAATCAGCGGGCTCGAAATGTCACCACCTGTGATATCTTTGAAATGATCATTGGTCATGCACGGCCCCGTTGTCGGCAGCGCGCGCATGGACCCGCCGTGGCGGCCATCTGGCAGTTCCCAAATCACATAAAGCGGGTTCATTTCGTCGTATTCGTCGCGCTCTTCACCGTAAACATCCACGCTTACATCCCAGCCCAAACGCTCTGAAAACTGTACCGCGCGGTCGCGAAACATTGCGTTTTTCAGAATGGGTTTTGTGTTCAATTCGTCAGCGTAAAGGTAGTGCAACATGGATGTGCTCCGTCAGGATACAATCGCGTCGCACGTGCATTTTTGATGCGTCAGCCGCAACACGATCTGGTTTCAGATGTATTGCGCTGACCCTTGCGGCGGCAGGGTTAACAAATGATCGCCGTACGCCTTGGTCCGACTTTGTTAACGATTTGAAAAGCCTTGCAGGCCGTAAATTTTAAAGGTGAATAAGCCCTTGCGCCAAGGCTTTAGCCACAGCATGCGTGGTGTTTGCAGCGCCCAGTTTGAAGCGCGCACTCTCGATGTAAACACGCAACGTGTGTTCCGAGATTTTCAAATGCTCCGCCGCACGGCCACGATTCATTCCCGCCCCAAGCAAACGCAACGCATCCGTTTCCCGCGGTGACAAGGACACGTATTCCGTTTCTTCCTCGATGTTTTCAAGCGTGCGCACAGCGGCATGCAGGTAATGTCCGATCAACAACAAGTCCGACATCCAGTTCGCCAGAAACTTTGACCATTCTTCATCCGAACAGGTGTGGCTCAGCGAAAACAACGAAAACTCGCCATGCGGGCCACGGATCGGGACGGACACACCTTGGTTGCCAACACCACCATCGAGAGCTTCAAGGAAAAAGCGTCGTGCAGGTTTCTTTTCCCATGACAGGGATTTCCAGCTGTATGGGTTGAACCGCTGAAACGCACTAAGGACCACGGGATCAATGCGATACAGCTCTTCCTTTTCGTAGTGCTCGGCCCAATCTTCGTCATACGTGGCGAGCGCGTAAGGATCCCCTTCGCTGTTTACGGAATGGTAGATCACATGGTTGACTTGGAATATATCGCGCAGCCCAGCCACAACCTGGTTGAGCTCGACAAGTGTTTTACATTGCTCCACGCGTTCCAGGAACGCTTCCATTTGGCTTTGCATTTTGCTCCGAAACGACGGTTTGAGACGCCTTAACAGTTAACTCTGTCACCGCGATATGGATCGTGTCATCAAGTTGCTCTGCCAACTCTGCCAAGTCGTTTTTTACGGCAAAGTTCCGTAGGTCTTGAAGCACGTCGATCATCCATTCTTGGGACATATGAAGCCTCGTTTACAAAGGTTAACAGAATATTAACACAACTTTAGCAAGAAAATTGTACCATCCACAATTCGCCGCTGCACATTAGCCATTTCTGGTGAGGACAATGTGTATATACATTTGTTTATAAACAATAAAAACTTAAGGTAGAGTGGCGGGAAAGCACAAAAAAGCCCACGCAAAGGGTTCTTTGCGTGGGCTAATAGTTTTTGGCTATGGGCTTAGAATTTAGCTTTACTCGCCTCTAAGGTATCCTCAAACGTGGTTAGACCCGTCTTTGTCGCACTGACCAGAACGGACATGTTGCCCGGCTTATGTTCGTTGTTCAGCATCTTGGTGTGCGCTTCTGGAATGTCATTCCATTCGAACACCTCGGACATACATGGGTCCAAACGCTCTTCTAGCATCAATTGGTTCGCCGCAGACGCCTGCGCAAGGTGGGCAAAGTGAGAGCCCTGAACCCGCTTTTGGTGCATCCAAAGATAGCGCGCATCCATTGTCAGGTTAAAGCCAGACGTGCCCGCACAGATTACAACCATGCCGCCCTTTTTGACCACAAACACAGACACAGGAATCGTTGCTTCGCCCGGGTGTTCAAACACCATGTCGACATTGTTGCCTTTGCCCGTGATGTCCCAAATTGCCTTGCCGAACTTGCGCACTTCGCCGAACCATTCTTTATATTCGTCGGTGTTCACGGTCGGCATTTGGCCCCAGCAATTGAAATCTTTGCGGTTCAGAACGCCTTTTGCGCCCAGACCCATCACAAAATCCCGTTTGCTTTCATCCGAAATAACGCCAATCGCGTGCGCACCGGCCTGTTTGGCCAATTGGATCGCATAGGACCCCAGACCGCCAGACGCGCCCCAGACCAGAACCGTTTGACCCGGCTTCAATTCGTGTGGCGCGTGGCCAAACAACATACGGTAGGCGGTTGCCAATGTCAGCGTGTAACAGGCCGCTTCTTCCCATGTCAGGTGCTGTGGGCGGCGCATCAATTGCTGCGCTTGAACGGTGGTAAACTGCGCGAAAGACCCGTCAGGTGTTTCATAGCCCCAAATCCGCTGGCTTGGCGAATGCATCGGGTCGCCACCGTTACAATGTTCGTCGTCGCCGTCGTCTTGGTTACAGTGGATAACCACTTCATCGCCGACTTTCCAGTTTTTGACTTTGTCACCTACAGCCCAAACAATCCCAGACGCGTCGGAACCCGCGATGTGAAAGGGTGCTTTGTGTACGTCAAACGGGCTGATCGGCACGCCAAGGCCCGCCCAAACGCCGTTGTAGTTCACACCAGCGGCCATAACGAAGACTAGCACTTCGTTGCTGTCTGGTTTCACCACATCAACGACTTCGACCTCGAACGCTTTGTCAGGGTTACCATGACGTTCGCGGCGGATGGTCCACGCGTACATCTGTTCAGGCACATGGCCCATTGGGGGGATTTCACCAACCTCATAGAGGTCTTTTTGTGGTGCATCATAACCAGTATCAAGGGCCATCGTCTGTCTCCTGTTGTAAATACGCGCATCCGTGAATCACCCCCACGGACCTTATTGATGATAAATGCCGCGTCGCAGCAAATTGCGCAAGAGCAATAATGTAATAAAATGTCGCACTTGAGCGAAATTTAATTGCGCGGCCAATTTTCCGACCTTCAAAACCAAAAAACGCGCCCAAATGGACGCGTTTTTCGCAAATCTGTCAGGTTTCTTAGACAGATAGCTGCGGTATGATCTGTTTCTTACGGCTGACAACACCTGGCAGAACAACTGTGTCTCCGCCTACGGTTGCGCCAAAGGACTTCTCAGCCACTGATTTCACCAAGTCATTCGCAATCAACAGCGTGCTTTCTTCGTTCAGGATATCCACGACGAATAGCAACACTTGATCAACGCCGTCTTCGGCCTCAACCGTTTTCATCGTCTCGATCAAGCTGGCCTTGCGATCCAGAACAATCTTAGGGGACGTGGTTTCTAGAACGGACACGCGAAAGTTTTTGCCGCCCACCTCAAACATCTTGCTGTCCATGCGCAGCAGTTCCGCATCAGAAAATTCAGAGACATCAGATTTTGCGGCAAACATTTCAGCAGCATAGTCTGGGATATCAATGCCCAGTTCGTCCGCCAACGCCTTCGCCCACGCCACGTCGGTGTCTGTTGTGGTCGGGGAGCGGAATTCAAGCGTGTCAGACAGGATACAAGACAGCATCACGCCTTTGATCGCCTCTGGTGCTTTGGCCAAATCACTGCCCATCAGATCGGCCATGATCGTCGCCGTACAAGCCAGAGGGCGGACAGTAATGTTGATCGGTGCTTTGGTTTTGATCCCACCCACCAGCATGTGGTGGTCGATGATTTCCAGAATGTTTGCATCATTGATTGATGCAGGCAATTCGGCGGGGTTGTTCGTGTCTACGATCACCACATCATCGCCTTCGGCCACATCTGCGATAATCTCGGGCTGATCAAAACCCCAACGTTGCAGGACAAACGCTGCTTCTGTGTTGGGCGTGCCAAGCAGTTTTGGCGCAGCTGCTTGGCCTTTGATTTCGTTCAAATACCAAGACCACACAATGGCGGAGCCTGTGGCGTCTGTGTCGGGGGCTTTGTGGCCGAAAACTTGGATCATTTTGCGTCTTTTCCATACGAATTGCATCTGTTCGCGGCGCTTATACCGAGGGGTTAGCGCTGTGTCACTAGGGTGCGACGCAATGCGGCTACCCGTTTAGCGCAAATGTGAAATCGCATTGGCGTAATAGCGGATCAGCTCTTCCTCGGCGGGTTTGAAATGGTACATCCCGTCCTTCAGTTCTAACGCACGGCGCAGGATCAACATGCGCAAACCGACTTCGACTGCATAGTTAAAGTCATCGCGCGGTATGTGCATATACGCGCCGTTTGCCAACATGCGGTCTAGTTCTTCGCGCGCAAGCTTCTGGATTTGGTCAGCGCTTAGCGGCTGTTTGTCTCCGTCAAGCAGGATGGTTGAGATCAGCGACACAGGCAGGATCGGAACCACCTGCCCCACTTGGCGCATCAACTCTTTGCCCAACTCGCCCGTCATACGTTCGTGGGTCATATCCGTTTTATCAGAGACGAACGCTTTCAGTGACATTGGCACGCCAAAGCTGACGCTGGCATAGCCAAATTTGTAGAACCGACGGATGATGCGCAGCCACAGATGCCGTCCGACAAAATGCAAAAACACCCAAATTTTGAAGAAAACGCCCGTCTTTTCGCCCTTATGCGCCGCCAGTAGGACGCGATCTTCCAGCACACGGTCATAGTTCACGCCCACTGGCACAAACACCACGTC